>JANZZA010000174.1 GCA_026419655.1 Armatimonadota bacterium
AGAGCAGGCTGTGAAGGGGAGGAGTAGGCGGGGAGCGCAGCGGCTGAGAGAGCCGGCGGGAAGGTGAGAGTGCCGGC
The DNA here is from genome assembly GCA_026419655.1 of Armatimonadota bacterium. Taxonomy (GTDB): domain Bacteria; phylum Armatimonadota; class Zipacnadia; order Zipacnadales; family FEN-943; genus JANZZA01. Next base: position 78 of record JANZZA010000174.1, read on the forward strand.
CCCTGCGTCCGCCGAAGGTCGCCCCGGAGCCGCTCGCCTGAAAGGTCGGTCGCGGTCGGCACGAGGCCAAGTAGGGCGGAGCCGGGTAAGCCCGTTATAGCTGGAGAGGGCCGGCGGACTGCAACATTGCTGTGGCAAGGCTGTCCGCCGGAACGTGGGTGGTACCGCGGGAAACGACCGGCCTCCCGTCCCATGGACGGGGGGCTTTTTGATTAGCAGGCTGAGTTGCGGCCGAAGGAGAAGACACTACTTAGATTGGCCAGCGACTTTGATTCGAGCAAAACGCAAGGGGCCAACGGAAGCTCCAGAGGGCATTGTTTCTGGGGGAAACCCTTTGAAAAAGGTTGTCCCCCAGACCCCCTTCCCAAACTTTTTCGTGCTGTTTCCACCACACGGGCCCTATCTGGATACAGCCGTGCGGAACGGCAGAGGTGTAGCCGGCATGTAGCCACTGAGGCCGTCTGGGGCCGATAACGCGGCGAAGGCCGGTCCAGAGTTGAGGACGGTAACTGAGGGGAGTGAAAACAATGAATTTCAGGCACTATGAGGCGACCGGTGGCCTGGCTAGGGCAGGCAGCCGCGCTCTTCTTCACGCCTGTGGGCTGACCCGCGAGCAACTGGACCAGCCCTTCATTGGCATCGCCAACGCCTATACGGACATCGTGCCGGGCCACACGGGCATGCAGCGCCTAGCGCGGGCCGTCGAGCTGGGGGTGGCGGCTGCTGGCGGCGTGCCCTTCAACTTCGGCGTTATGGCCATCTGCGACGGCATCGCCATGGGTCACTCAGGCATGTTCTACTCGCTGCCCTCACGGGAACTCATCGCCGACACGGTTGAATCCATGGCCCAGGCCCACAAACTCGACGGCCTGGTGCTTCTCACCGACTGCGACAAAATAACGCCTGGGATGCTGATGGCCGCCGGGCGCCTGGATATTCCTGCCATCGTCGTGACGGCCGGGCCGATGCTGTCGGGCCGGTACATGGGGCGCCGGCTGGCCCTGGTAAAGGACACCTTTGAGGCCGTGGGGCGCTACCGGGCCGGCCTCCTTGACGACGAGGAGCTTGAAGCCCTGGAGCTTAATGCCTGTCCCGGCGAAGGCTCCTGCCAGGGGATGTACACTGCCAATACGATGGCCTGCCTCACCGAGGCCATGGGCATGAGCCTGCCTTATTGTGCCACGGCCATTGCTGGCATGGCCGAAAAGCGCCGGATTGCCTATGAGTCAGGGCGACGGATAGTGCGCCTGGTTATGGAAAATGTCACGGCCCGCCAGATTATCAACGAGACGTCAATCCGCAACGCCATCCGCGTGGACATGGCTCTGGGCGGGTCAACCAACACTGCGCTTCATATCCCGGCCATTGCCCATGAGGCTGGTGTGCCCATCAGCCTGGACGTTTTCGACAAGCTTAGCCGCGAGACGCCGCAGTTGTGCAAGCTTGAGCCAGCCAGCGAGCAGATGATGGAGGACCTTCACTGGGCCGGCGGTATACCGGCCATCCTCTCACGGCTGCGCGACCAAATCGAGGACAATCTCACGGTTTCCGGTCTGACGACCGCCGAGATTGCGACGAAGGGGCAGGTGGTGGACGAGGACGTCATCCGCCCGCTGGACAATCCGTACTCGCCCGAGGGCGGGATAGCGGTGCTGCGGGGCAGCCTGGCGCCAGACGGTGCGGTGGTAAAGATTGGGGCCGTGTCGGAGAAAATGCGGCGGTTCCGGGGGCCAGCGCGGTGCTTCAACTCTGAGGAAGAAGCCATGGAAGCCATCCTGGCCAACAAAATACCCGACGGCTGCTGGGTTGTGGTGCGGTATGAGGGACCCAGCGGTGGGCCGGGCATGCGTGAGATGCTCAGCCCGACCTCGGCCATTGCTGGTATGGGGAAGGCCGAAAGCGTCGGGTTGCTGACGGACGGACGCTTTTCGGGCGGCACCCGTGGGCCGTGCATCGGCCATGTCTCGCCCGAAGCTGCCCGCGGCGGGCCAATTGGCCTCATCCAGGACGGCGACGAAATAGAAGTGGACATGGACGAGCGGCGGCTGGACCTGCTGGTACCGGCTGAAGAACTGGCGCGCCGCCGGGCCGCCTGGAAGCCCATCGAGCCGAAGGTCAAGACGGGCTGGCTGGCACGGTATGCCCGGTTCGTGCAGTCGGCAGCCAGCGGGGCCATCATGACTGCCGAGTGAGCGGTATGCGTCGTGGAAGCAGCACGAAAAAGTTTGGGAAGGGGGTCTTGGGCAGAACCTTCTTCAAAGAGGGTTTCTCCCAGCAGGGGGAACCCCCCTTTGGGCAAAAAGCGGGGTTCCCCCTGCACCCCCTCCCCGTAAATGCTCGTGCTCCCTGGCGGATAAGCGCAGGCACCGGCCTCTGCAGAGAAGGGGATGGGCCGGCCCCGACTGCGCTGCGTGTGTTTTTCCGGTGGGCCGGATTTTCGGGCGCGCGGGAGGCCACCTGCGATAGGTGCTGGCCACACGCCCTGCGTCCGTACCAGAGACCAGATTCCGCGGTTCACGGGCGCGCCCAAAAATCCGGCCCACCACAGCGGAAAGAGTTTGGGAAGGGGGTCTGGGGGACAACCCTTTTCAAAGGGTTTCCCCCAGCAAGGGCCTTTCAATGCGATTGCTGGGGCAGGGCGTGCGGGGCGGAGGAATGTGCTGAGGAGGTGGGCCCTGCGGGTCTGACTGATGGAGCTGAGCGGCCGTGAAGTTAGTACCGTTGGAGAGAGAAGAGCTGAGGAGCCAGGCCAGGGCCGTCAACGTAGGGCTGCCCGCCGTCCGCGCGCTCTGACGCGGCCGGCGGGCACTCTGAGCCGACGCCTGGCTTAAGCCAGCGGCATCCCAGCGTGGCGGGTGTTTTCCCGACATGACCGACGAAACCATCAAGGGCGCTGATGCGCTCTTCAAAGTGCTGGAAGAGGAAGAAGGCGTGGAAGTGATTTTTGGCTACCCTGGCGGGGTGCTGTTGCCTATTTACGACGCGTTGTACCACAGAAGCCACATCCGGCACGTGCTTACGCGGCACGAGCAGGGTGCGGCGCACGCCGCCGACGGGTATGCCCGTGCCACCGGGCGCGTGGGGGTGTGCATGGCCACCAGCGGGCCGGGAGCCACCAACCTCGTCACGGGCCTGATGACGGCCTACATGGATTCGGTCCCAGTCGTCGCCATCACTGGCCAGGTTCGTACTTCCGCCGTGGGCAAGGATTCCTTCCAGGAGGCGGATACGCGTGGCATTACCATGCCCGTGACAAAACATAACTATCTGCTCACGCACCCGGATGAGCTGCCCGACGCGCTGCGAGAGGCCTTTCATATCGCGCGGACGGGGCGACCCGGGCCGGTACTGGTGGACATCCCGCTGGACGTGAGCGCTGGTCAGGCTCGGTGGACTGAGCGCGATGAGGCCAAGCTCTTACGCCGGTATGCTCCGCCGCCAGACCCTGATCCGGAAGCCATCAAGCAGGCTGCCGACCTGATCAACCAGGCCGAGAGGCCGCTGCTGCTCATCGGCCACGGCGTTGTCATCTCCGGCGCCTGTCAGGAACTGCGCGAGCTGGCCGAGAAGGCCAATATCTGTGT
>JANZZA010000302.1 GCA_026419655.1 Armatimonadota bacterium
GCCAGCACATCCTTCGGCGCCTCGCCCGGCCTGGCGACAAGCTCTCCTCCTGACCGCCCCAAGGCCCGTCCTCGCAGCCAGTAAAGAAGACTTGTGCGAAAGGTCAGCGCTCCGACCCAGTCGGGGACGGCCCGCACCACCACCACGTCGAATCCGGCCTTCTCCAGCGCGTGCCTTAATGTCGCCGGCGAGAAGAAACTCAAATGGCGCGGCACATCCAGGCAGTACCACCATCGCCCAAACACTCTCGCCTGCAGGGCCTGTATGTTTGGTACCTTGACGATTACCAGGCCCCCAAAGTTCAGTAGGCGCCGCGCCTCTTTTAACTCCGCCACCGGGTCGTAGGTATGCTCCAAAACGTCAAAAAAGGTCACCGCGTCGAAGGAGCAGTCGGGTAGATTGGCCTCGTGCAGGTAGCCGCAAACGACTTCCAGGCCATACTGCTCCCTGGCCACGCGACACGCATGTTCGTAGGGGTCCAGGCCGACTGGCCTTAGGCCAGCCTTGCGCATCAAAGCCGCAATCACGCCCACACCACAGCCCACGTCCAGCCCGCGCCCTCCGGGAAACCGCCGCGCCAGCAGGTCAATGCTCTGCCTGGTTGCCCGGTCACAAAAGGGCCGCTCCTCCTCCCCAGGCGGCTCTATCCAATAGTGGTCAGGGTAGTAGTAGCTAATGTCTTCGGCGACTGGCCGCGGGTTCACGTAAACCATCTGGCAGTCCAGACAGCGCACCAGTGGGTACTCACCAGGCAGCAAAGTACTCAGGTCACTTGCCCTGAGCACCTCTTTATTCCGGCCAGACCCGCATAAGGGACAGCAAACGTTCTCTAAACGCATGGCTTCCCTCTTTCATCGCCGCGACGGCCTCAAGGGCAGACACCTGCAGCGACTCAGTCCTTCTTCGTCAGCAAGCCGCGCGTGTAGCCAGCGACGTGAGCCAGGTCAACTACTGCATTGGCCAGCGGGGCCAAAAGGGCCGCGCCAGGAGAGGTCGTCCGCCGAAAGGCCCGCGCCGCATGCCTGGCCCAGTACACCACCGCCAGTCCTGCAACCAGCCAGCCGGCCAGGGGCCACCATTTTGCCGCCGCTGTCAACCCCGCAGCCGCGCCAACGACCAGGTAAGCCTTCGCGTAGTGGCGATACCATATCCGCGCTTCGGCATCGCCCACGGCGTAGCGGTAAAACTGTCGGAAAAGTCCCCAGGGGGTGGACTGTGGTCGCCAAAGGACCACGGCTCGCGGCTCAAATACAAACCTTGCCCCAACAGCCCTCAAGGCCAGGCCGAAAGGTGTATCCTCGTTGTGCCAGTACTGCTCCGGGTATCTGCCGGCTCGCTCCCATGCCGTGCGGCGGAAGGCTACGGACCGCGCCGAAGGGAGAAAGCTCTCCTGCCGGACTTCTTCGGCCCTCGGCACCGTGGCACCAGCTACGGCTGCTTCCCATGCCGTGCGCGCTTCGGCCTCGTAGTACCCAGCCACTACGTCTGCAGTTGGGTCCGCCTCCAAAGGTGCTATGATGCGCTCAAACCAGTCCTCGCGTGGCCGCGCCCCGACATCCGTCACCGCGATGATCTCAGCCCGTGTCTCCTCGATTGCCCTATTTCGGCCGCGAGACCGATTGGCACCCGGCTCCACGATGAGCTTCACTGGCGCCCCGGCCGCAATCCGTCCTCTTATT
>JANZZA010000342.1 GCA_026419655.1 Armatimonadota bacterium
AGGGCGCGCAGGTGACGCCAGAAGGCTGGCTGTGGACGGGCGCGGCAGAGCTTATCTTCTTTGCCGGAGCGGACGTGCAGCCGCTTCGCCAGCGCATTCACACGCTGGCCGAGGGACACTTGCCTATTGTGCAGTATTCTGTTGGTCGGGACGGCCTGGTCTACGAGATAGTAATGTTCGGCGCCACCCTCGACGGTGGGACGGAAGGCAATCTCATTTGCTTCGTGCGAGTGAGGGTGTGCAATCCCGGAGAAGCCTCAGCCCCGGCCACTTTTGCCGCCGCCATCCGGGCCGACGGCCCCAACGTCTGTGAAGGTATGCGGCAAAGCTTCAATGTGCTCGGGGCGGTGTATGAGCTTGGTCCGTCTTATGCTGCCCGCGACGGAGCGATTGTCTACACGTTTTCAGAAGTTCCCAGCCCTCGGCGCTTCATCGTGCCCGACCGTGAAGAGCCTGGCCCAATAAAAGCATCCGAGGAATTCGTCACGCGACGGACGCCGGTTTGCATGGTGCGCTACGACTTTACACTTCCTGCAGGCGGCACGCAGGACATTTACCTGAAAATGCCCTATTACCCTGTCCCGATAGACAGCCCTGAGGCAAAGGCGTTGCGCGAAGCGCGTTTTGAAGATTATCTGACCCGTACACGCGAGTGGTGGCGAAACTACCTGGCGACGGGTGCACAAATAGAGCTGCCCGAGGAGAAGGTGGTGGATGCTTGGCGCGCTGGCCTAGTTTACGCCAGCATAGCCCGCGACAAGGTGGGCGAGGACTATATCGCCAAGGTCAACGAATTCCAATACGATGCTTTCTGGGTACGCGACGGGGCTTATATCGTGGCATCCTTTGATTTCTACGGCCGCCATGATTGGGCTGCTCAGTCTCTGGATTTCTTCCTCAAACAGCAGCAGCCTGACGGGATAATGTACCAGCCACCACAGCTAGATGGCTTCGGCCAGAGCCTCTGGGCCATGGGCAATCACTGGCGGCTTACGGGCGACATGGAATTTGCGCGCCGGGTGTATCCGTACCTCGCAAGCCATGCGCGAGGCGTCCTGGAGAAAGTTCGCACCGACCCCTTGGGCCTGATCCCGCCCGCTCCGCCCTACGACAATGAAGCCATAAACGGTCATTATACGGGCCACAGCCTCTGGTTTCTTACGGGCCTGCGCGATGTTATCGCCATCGCTGATGCTCTTGGGGAGAAGGAAGACGCTGCCCAGTTTCGCGCCTGGTTTGACGAATATCGTGGCCGCTTCCTCTCTAAGGTGGCGGAAGTAGCTGTTAAGACAGGTGGCTATTTACCTCCTGGTCTCGACGCTGGCCCAGGCTGCGACTGGGGAAATCTTCTGCTGACGTACCCGCGCGGCGGGGTGCCGTCGAGGGGTGTGTTTGACCCGACCGACCCCGTGGTGGCCGCTACGGTGGACACAGTCCGCACTCGTAAGTACGCCGAAGGAATTATGACCTACGGTCCGGGCCTCGCTGTGCACGGGCTGCATCATTATGTCACCATCAAGCTGACCCAGAACCTCGTGAACATGAACCGACAGCGTGACTGCTTGGCTGACTTTTACGGCTGGCTTGTCCATACCAGCTCCACCCACGCAGGTTTCGAGATGGGCATGGCGCCGTGGGACAACCGTGACCCTGGCGGAAATCTGCCACCGCACGGGTGGAGCGCGGCCATGTATAACGGCCTGCTCCGGAACATGCTTGTGCGTGAGTGGGAAGGACACCTGCACTTGTTCACGGCGCTCTCGCCCGCCTGGGTCAAGCCTGGCGCGCACATTGCCATCCGGGGGATGCCCACTGAATTCGGCACCGTCACGGCCGAGACTGAAGTGGGGGCAACCCAGTGGCGGATCAGGCTGCGAGCGGCCTGGCGCACACCGCCACTTGACATCGTTGTGCATATTCCCTGGTTTGCGCACGCGCGGTCGGCGTCAGCCGACGGGAGGCCCGTGGCCGTGATGGATGCGTCCTTCGGTGAGGGCCAGCAGACTGTTGTCCCAGCTTCAACTAGGGAGCTTGTTGTCCGCTGGCGGCTAGAAAATGTGCCGGATATTAGCTATGAGGCCGCGGTAGGCGCTTGGAAGGCAGAAAACCGACGGCGCTTTGACGAGTACGTTGCCGCTGGAGGCCAGCCGGAGCCGCTGTGGCCTGAAGGCCGCTTGCTTATGACGCGCGAGGAACGACGGGACGCCTGGGTGGAGATGCAAGACCAGGTAGGCATTGCCGTGGGCTGCTCAGCAGTGGCCAGCCATAGCGAGGAAGGCCATCCGCCCTCGCACGCGGTTGACGGCGATGCCAGCCGGTCAAGCTACTGGGGCGCCACGCCTTATCCGGCCTGGTGGCAGGTGGACCTAGGCAGCGCCAAGCGCCTTGGAGTTATTCGCGTCGTCACCTACTGGGATGAGGGGTTTGAGCGCCGATACTACCAGTTTCGCGTGCTAGTTAGTGAAGACGGTCAGACGTGGCAGCAGGTCGGCGACATGAGCGAAAACACGGAGCCTGCCGCGCCAAGAGGCGTTGACTTTCGCGTTGGTGGCCGGAAGGCTCGCTACTTGCGGGTGGAGATGCTCAAGAATTCCGCGAACATTGGCGTGCATCTGGTAGAGGTAATGGTGTTTAGCGCGGATGAGGTGCCAGTAGTAGAACCGCCAAGAGAATCTTTCACCGTTTGGGCTGCCGAGGAGCAAAGCGGCACACAAGGGCAGGATTTTCCAAGTTGGGGGTTTGTGGGCGCGGAGCGCATAGTTCTTCAGGGAGCCAGGATCAGGCGGGCGGCTGGTCGGGTGCGACTGGTTTTCCGGGCCGGGAAAGAGGAGGGCGTTGCTATTGGCGACGTCTCGCTGTCACGGACGGACCCACGGGACGCCGCAGATATAATTGCCTCAAGTCGCGTGCCGGTGACTTTTGCCGGCGCCACAACGGTTGAACTTCCGCCGGACAACGCGGTTGAAAGCGACTGGGTTCGCTGTGAACTGGTGCCCGGCCAGGATTACTCGGTGACCTTCAGCGTCCTGAAGACCGGCGGAGCGACGATCTGGCCGGACAAGAACACCCGTCGGTTTGAAACTGACTCCAGCGCCGCCCGCTCTGCTAAGTGGTCCACCGTGGGAGCGGCCGCAACCTACAATATTTATTTCCTCGAGCGTGTCGAGGGAGGCGAGTAGGGAGGCCGTCAGCGTTTTATCCCTTGTAGCTTAGGCATGGCTTTTTGCCGCAGGGCCGTAGCAGCTTCAGCAGCTTCGCACAGGAAGCACAGAAGTTATTCACCAGATGGGCGGAACAGGTCGTGGTATTCTGCCTGGAGGGTGTCCTGCAAGGCGGTGTAGAGTTCCCACCGGGTCCGCGGCCATAGGACGCGCATTGAGTTGAGCGGCGGCAGACCTCGGGGGGGATCCAGGTCCTCTCGCGCCGGATAGCCCCCGCTGACATCGCGAAGGAGCGCCTGCCCCTCGCGGGAGAGTACGAAGTCCAGGAAGAGCTTCCCGGCATTGGGGTGCGGCGCGGCTGCCAGGAGTGCAATCGGGCCCAGCACGACAGGTGCCCCGTCCACAGGCCATATCAGCCGCACACCTGGCTCGCGCGAAGCTGGCTCCACCATGATACCGGCCAGCACGTCTACTTCCTGGCGCCGCAGTCCGGCCAGCATGTCCACCTCGCTGCGATATATTCTGACCTTTCGGGCGGCCAGGCGCTCCCAAAAAGAATAGCCATACTTGTCCCGCAGCAAGTAATACGTGGCGTAGGCTGAGCCGCTCGTCTCGGCGTCCTTGATGCCGATGGCCACATCTCGAGGCAGGCTCACCAGGTCGCTCCAGGCCTTGAGTTTGAGCCCTTCGCCCTCGCGAACAGCTAGGGCCGTAACTACTACTCGGCAGGCCGCCCAATACCCTGGCGCGCGCAGGGCTCGCGGTAGTGATTTCGACTCCGCCGACTCGTAGCGATATAGTTGTCCCGACTGCTGAAGGTTTACGAAAACGCCGGTGTCGAGCACGTGTAGTACGTCTGCGATTACCTGTCCGCGCTCAATCTCCCTCTGAATGCGCTGCACAATTTCGAAGGTGCTTGACCGGGTTACGCGGCAGGTGATGAAGGGGTACTTCCGCATGAACCGGTGGGCAATGGCCTGAGCATCAGGGGCAGGTAGAGATGTATACCAGTCAAGTTCTCGCTCGCGGCGGGCCTGGGCCAGAATTTCTTGCCGCGATGTAGGAGCACCGGACGTACTGGTGTTGATCGTCACCTCAAGAGGACGTGGCTGCGGGCAGCCGCCCAAAGCAGCGACGGTGACCCCAGCGAGAACCAAGATCAGGGGCGTGGCTGGCCGAGCGTGCTTGAGCTGGGGCGCCCACTTCATTCTCTTTCGCCCTCGACGAGCCACAGATTGCCCTGAAAAGGCCGTGAACGCAAGTGCTGGTGGCTGCGTTTTATAAAGGCTTCAGTAGCCCACGGCCCGGCCGAGCTGGTGAGGTTGTGTACATCTTCTGCTGCTGCCAGAATACATGTCAGTTGCGGCCAGTCGGTTCCTACCATGAGCACAACGGCACTGGCGTCAATTGCCCGTCCCCACGCATAGGCTCGCAGGGGGTCATCCATCTCGGCCTCCCGGGTCCCCCATACCATCAACAGCCACTCCCCCGAAATTGCCAGCAGATGTCCGTCCAGGAGCGTCCCCTGCGATAGGACACCATTCTGCCAGTCCTGCCGAGCCAGTTCCTCGTTGGAGGGCCGCGGCGGCAGGGCGGCCGCGATGACCGCGTGGTCCGGGGGAGGTTCCCAAAGTGGCTCTTCTGTCTCGGCCCTGGCTTTGCCCGCGGGCGCCCGGGTTTCTGTCCCCGGTTGGGGCCAGGGAGACTGCTCTTGACGCCTCAGTTGTTCCGACGCCGATGCGAGGGGGCCCAGGGCGCCCCGTACAAGCGCAGCCGCCGCAGCACTCGCCGCCAGAGCTAGAAAACTGGCGAGTAGGGCTGTCCGCAGGGAAAGAGCCACCAGAGGGCCTATGGCTACCTCTGCGCGGTAGCCCACGCGCAGGGACATAGTTACTTCGCCGGTGTGGATGGTCACGTTGACGGAGACAATGTCGGCGTGACCAGCGGCCAATGGCCCCTGAGCCACCAGTATCCTGGCGGTCTCGGCTCCTGCCCCTGACGGCCAGTCGGTACGGCGAAAGGCCCAGGCCAGAGGCACCCCAGCCTGGTCTGCCAGGACGATGTAAGAGAATTCTGCTCGATAACCAGGCCCACTCATTTGCTCGCGCACAAGGGAATCGAAGTAGCGGCGAAGCATTGGGGCTGGGACCTGTTGCATGCTGACTATGTGGCCGATAAGGGCGGCTGCCCGGCTCAGCGAAGCTTCAATTTCGCGGGTGAGGAG
>JANZZA010000350.1 GCA_026419655.1 Armatimonadota bacterium
CTAGGCAACAAGGTGAAGAAGACCGTACCAAAACAATACGGCGAAGGCACCGAAGAGCAAGAAGTTGTTTACGCGATGACTGAGGGCCGGCCCGAGCTTCTCCTGGTAGAAGCGTCCCTTTTCACCGACCTTGACAAGGACCTGATGGGCCTGCGCGATAAGCATGTGGTAGCGGTAGACCGCGCGAAGATCGTCGGGATCTCGGTCCAGCGGCGCAAGGGCCTGAACTTCTCCCTGGCCAAGCGCGCGGATGTGTGGTATCTGGACACCCCGCAGCCGGGCAAAGCCAAGCAAACTAAAGTAGATGACATCCTCTGGGACATAGAGGACATGGAGACCAGCGAATTCATCGAGAAGCCGGCTGACCTCAAGCAGTACGGCCTGGCCGTGCCCGATACAGTCGTCACGCTAAGAACGTCTGACAACAAGACCATCCGGCTATCCTTCGGCTACAAGACCAAGGAGAACCGCTATTACCTCAAGACCGACCAGTCCGACACAGTTTACGTGGTTAGTGACCTGTTGCTGTCCGCACTGCCCAATAAGGTGGAGGACATCAAGGGCGAATAACTCTTTGTCCCGGAGGCTGAGGGAGGCCGACAAGAGTGGACGGCCGGCTGGCGGTCTTGACTAGTTGCTTTTCTTGTGGGAGCCTCTTGCAAGAGTCGCTTTCCGGCCCCACCGTAACCGCGGGTAGGAAATCAAGCGTGCTGCGTTATGCACTTTCTTTACTCTGGATAAAGCCAACAACAGCTTCCGCAACAGTACCTGTGATGATTGTCGCATAACTCGCCCTCACGTAGCTGCCGGTCCATGTACGGCACAACCTTGCAGGCGTACGCCGTCCTCCATGGACGGGACTCACTCGTGCAGTGATGGTTTTGCGACAGACATCTTGGGAAAATCAGCAGCCAAACTGTCAGCGTGCTGCAGACAGGCTGCCGTCAGAGATTGTCTCGGCCAACCAAACCTGCGCTGCCCGCTCTATCCCTGGGTTAATAGGAACTTTCCAGCTTTCGCTGCCGCCGTTTCCGCGGCGCCCGCGCTTCATCCCTGAGCAATAGAGACTTTCCCCCAGCAGGCAAAGAAGGACGGTGAAACAAGAGACGGCCTAAAAAGTACTTGACAGGTCTTTTCGGTTCTGATAGGGTTTGAATGGTAGCTAGCGGTAGCTACCGGGAGAAACGGGGCCGCGGGCGGGGATAATCATCAGGCCAGAAACAGCCATGCCCAGGCGTCGCGAGGAAGACCAGGGGGGACTTAGCGTCCACGCCATTGACGGCAGCGGGCGCATCACGCTCAACGCTGACCAGTTGAGCAGCCTGGGACGGGTCATGTACGTACTGCACTGGATTGACCCATGCCTGCGTCTGGCGACTGAAGAAGCTCTAGCACGCCTGAAGACCTGGGTGGAAGAGGCTTATCAGGACCCTCTCCTCCAGGACTGGATCCTGCGCCGAACGGTGAGTACAGCACGGCGAGTAACAGTAGACGACAACGGGCGCATCCGCATCCCTTACAAATACCTTGACCGTATCGGCCTCGACGGCCATGGCAAAACGGCCCTACTGCTGCCGCTCAGAGAAGGCATTTACGAGATCTGGAATCCCAAGACCTATGACGATGTCGTTTTGGGGACATGGACGCGCGAGATAGCTTACCGTCGGCCTGATTTGTTGGCCGAGCCTGGAATCTTCGGAGAAAAAGATGGACCAGCTCTACCATCCGCCGGCGATGGTAGCTGAGGTTTTGGAGTACCTGCAGGTGCGGCGTGGCGGTGTGTACCTTGACAGTACGGTGGGTATGGGCGGCCACGCAGAGGCTATTTTAGAGGCCTCGGCGCCAGACGGGGTACTCCTGGGCGTGGACATGGATGCTTCGGCCCTTCAGGCAGCGGGCAAACGGCTAGAGCGATTTGGACCACGAGTCCGGCTTGTGCACGGCCGCTTCTCCCAGCTCGAAACCCTGGTGGCCCAACTGGGCGTAGGGCAAGTGGACGGCGTGCTGGCCGACTTGGGGCCATCCCGGCCGCAGCTCCTCTCGCCCGCACGCGGATTCAGCTTCGACTCCGAAGCCCGTTTGGATGCCCGTTATGACCGCCAGCAAGAGCTTACTGCGTGGCATGTGGTAAACCGCTTTTCTCGGGCCGACCTGGTGCGTGTTTTATCGCTGACAGGAAAACCTCATGCAGCTCGCCGCATCGCCAACGCCATCGTCGCCCGGCGCGCAACCGGAGCCATTGACACGCCTCGGGAGCTTGCTCAGCTTATCCGCAACACCCTTGGCCGAGCGAAAACTGGCGGGAGCGCCGACGTGGCAACAGAATGGTTCATGGCAATACGCATGTTCGTCAACCGCGAACTCGAAGAAGCAACCGAAGGCATTGAGGCAGCAGCCAAGATTCTCAGCCCACGGGGCAGGCTTGTCGTCCTTTCCTGGGATGGGACGACTCACGCAACGGTCCGGCGGAAAATGCGAGAGCTGGAAAAAGGCTGCTCATGCCCACCAGAGCTGCCCTGCGTTTGCGGCAGGACGCCAGTACTAAAGCTCCTTACGCCACGAGGCCGACAAGCCACGGCTGAGGAGCGCCGCATAAACCCTGCGACGCGGACGTGCAGGCTTTTCGCAGCAGAAAAAGTCCCGCCGCCGTAGGACAGCGACAGGACTCAGGACTATTGCTCTCAGGGGACGCCGGCCCCGAATGGCACCCCGAGAGCGGGGAGGACGGGCGCAAACGAAGCAACCTAGCCGTAAAAACAGCAGCTAACTTCGCAGCAAGTTTAGGACAACAGCACGCAGCGCACATTGTAACAGCGCAAGCAGCAGCAGTCAAGCAGTATTCGCAGCAGAGCACGCAGCAAAGCAGCAAGAACCGTAGCCAGCCACCGCAGCACGCGCCCGTCCCCCACCTCTGCGCGTTTCCTGGGCGACCCAAACACAGGATAAGAACATAACGTTCCGTCTGCGATGGGCTGCATAGCCCCGTGTGCGGCGATCCCCATCGCGGACCCGAGTCCCGGGCGCAGGGCAGGGCATGGGTATACGAGCGGATGGACAATGAGGGGCATAACACCGCCCCTGGGGACGGAGCTTGCCAGGCCCGGGCGCATGGAGACGGTCTATAGCCAGCGTCTCCTCTGGTCAGGGGAGGTGGGACCAATGGCGCAAGCCACTCTGCCCAAAATGTGGAGAGATTCCCATCCGGTTGCTCAACCGTCTGCTACCCGCGTGCGTTCACAACCAACTGCGCCAGTCGGGACAGGAGTACAAACCAACTGGAAGGCAGTTTACCTGCACCTGACCTTCTGGACTCTTGTAGCGGTTGGCTACGTGGCCGTGTGCGGTGTTGTGAGTGAATTGGATGCGGTCAGGTATCGCCTGCTGCAGGAAATCGCCGTGGAAAGAGGACAACAAGCGCGACTGGTGCGTGAGATAAACGCACGGGCGAGCTACAGCAGCCTGGAATCAGTAATCGAGAACCACAACTTGACACAGGCGCCCGCAGACGTACTGCGAGTGCCAGCTCCGCACGCCCTCCCCGCAGAAGTATCCACCGTCTTGCTCACGCCGCAGCCTTATGGGAGTAACGTTTCGCAGCCAATGAAGCAGACACCGCCGCCACCACAATCTATCAACGCTGGCATGAGTTACCTGCCATGAGTACTCTCACCCAAATGGCTAGTAGAAGTAGAGTGCGGCAGCCCCCTTTGCCTCCTGCACGCCGGAACGCAAATGGCGAATTCGCTGTCGGACGAAGCGCGTTAATATTCAGAGCACGTTTTGTCCTGTTCACGCTCTTTGGTGCCTACGCTACCATATGGGGGGCAGTCTGGTGGTACCAGGTGCACAAACGTGCAGAACTGGAGAGCCAGGCACCACATTTTCAACCCCTCTTTCGTCAACCAGCAGGCCAACCCGGCAACATTCTAGATGCCAAGGGGCGAGTCCTGGCCACTTCGGTGCAGACGTATGCTGTAAAAATTGACCCGCAGAAGTTCCGCGAGGAGTTTCGGGGCCAGCCCGCCGAGATGGCCAAGGCCATACGCCTACTGGCCGCAATCTTGGGCGTCCCCGAAGACCACGTCCGCCAAAAGGTCTACTCCCCAGCGTCGTGGCAATACCTGGTACAAAGAGTACCGGCGGAGACAAAGCACCGTCTCATGCGCGCGATCCGCAGTGGCGAGCCGAAGATCCCGTACATAACCACAGAGGTCCAGTACAGGCGAGAGTACCCGCTAGGAACAACAGCATGTTGGGTGCTGGGATGGAGAGGCGTTGACCACGCGGCCCGTGCCGGGCTGGAGCAAACCTATGACTTCTTGCTCACCGGCCTGCCCGGAAGTGCTGTCGGCAGCCGCGACAAGTGGGGCCGATTAATACTGTGGCCAGCAGCCCGCCGGCCCGTTGAGGCACGGCCCGGGCGCTCTATCATGCTCACGATAGACGCCGACATCCAGCAGGCCACCGAACTGGCCCTCGACCACCTCATGATGCGGCATACGCCGCGGCGCGGCTGCGGCGCCATAGTGATGGACCCTCGCACAGGCCGTATCCTGGCCATGGCTGCGAAACCCAGTTTTGATCCGAATGAGTTTTCCGGGACCGTCCAAGGGCGCCGACCTACGGAAAAGGACCTGCTAAACCCTCTCGTCAACTACGGGTTTGAGCCTGGCAGTGTGATGAAGACCTTCACCATCGCGGCCGCCCTCGACGCGGGGCTAACAAGGGAAGAAGAAACGTTTTCCTGCCCAGGCAGTTTGCCTAACGTTGGGGGGCGCCCCCTACGCTGTGCAGACGGCCACGCCCACGGGGCAATGCGCCTGGCCGACGTGCTTGCGCGGTCCTGCAACATAAGCGCAGCCCGCCTGGCCATGCGCCTTGGTGGTGAGAGAGAAACCGAAGCCCTGCGACGTTTTGGTTTTGGCGCTCCAACGCGCGTGGGATTCAACCCCGAAGGCCATGGAAGCCTGCCGCCTGCTCCGGGCGAGCCTGTCCTGCGCGAGCGGGACGTGGCCAACCTGGGCTTTGGCCAGGGAATGGCCGTCACACTAATGCAACTGGCGGCCGGGTATTGTGCTTTAGTCAACGGCGGCGTCTATATGCAGCCGATGATACTGGACCGCGTGCTCAAACCTACCGGGGAAGAATGGTACAGTGTGCCCCCCGTGCAAGTGCGACGGGTGTGCTCGCAGCGAACTTCCGAGCAGATACGCAGAATGCTACAATTGGTGGTGGACGAAGGAACAGGCAAGAGAGCGTGCATCCCCGGAGTGAAAGTAGGGGGCAAAACCGGCACAGCCCAGAAACCAGGACCGAAGGGGGGGTATCGTGAGGGAGCTTACATAGCGGTGTTCGTCCTGGTCCTGCCCGCCGATAACCCGCGCTATGTAATCACCGTAATGGCCGACGAGCCGTGCAATGGTTACCATGGTGGTACGGTGGCCGCTCCGGCAGCGCGCGAGATCGCCATGGCCATTCTGCGACTGGAGCGCACGCTGCCCCCGGAAGCTGAAAAGACCACTGGAACACCAGCTTAGGGCGGCTGCGCCGCGAGCATCGGGTTTGTTGAGCTTGCCCTGAGTTCTTTGAGGTGCAGTATGAGCCTCGAGCAACCTCGCCAAGCTAGCCTCAAGTCGCTGCTCGAAGCTGTGACCGTATGCGTCACTGAGGTGGCCTCCGATACGGCGGTGAAGGGCGTGACCCACGACTCGCGGCAGGTGAGGCCGGGCTATGTGTTTGTAGCTATCCGCGGCTTTCGGGCCGACGGCGCGGATTTCATCAATGACGCCCTGGCACGCGGAGCCTCGGCGGTTGTAACTGAGCGCAATGTAAGTGGCTTGCCGGTACCGGTGGTGTTAGTAAGCGATGCGCGCCGCGCTCTGGCTGAGCTTGCGGCTGCCTTCTGGGATTATCCGTCGCGGCGCCTGACCCTCATCGGGGTAACCGGGACCAACGGCAAGACCACTACCTGCATCCTCTGCGCGAGCATCGCCGAGGCGGCTGGCCTCAAGGCCGCTGCTCTCGGCACCTTGGGCCATCTGGTGGACGGCCAAATGCACGCACGCGACCGTACCACCGAGGAAGCTACCGACCTGCAGCCCACCCTGGCAAGTTTATCTGGTGCCGGTGTGCGCGTGGCTGCCATGGAAGTTTCCTCCCACGGATTGGCCCTGGACCGCGTCTGGAAGACCTACTTTGACGTGGGCGTATTGACCAACATCACTCAGGACCATCTTGATTTTCACGCCAGCCTGGAAGAGTACGCCGAGACTAAGGCCCGCCTTTTCACCGTTTACCCGACCCTGGCCCGAGAAGCAGGCAAAGAAATGCGAGCAGCCATAAACCTCGACGACGCCTACGGGCGCGACATCGCCCGGCGAGCGGCATGTGAGGTGGTAGGCTACGGGCTCAAGGCAGCTGACGCGGCGGTGACGGCCAGAGACGTGGTTTGTGAAGCACGCGGGACACGACTGCACCTTGTGACCCCAATGGGTCAAGCCGACCTGACAATGAAACTGGTCGGCCGGTTTAACGTGGAAAACGCGCTGGCGGCAGCCGCCGCCGCCACGGCTCTGGGCCTGCCCATAGACGCCATCGTCGCGGGTCTCGAGGCCGCCCACCCCGCCCCCGGACGCATGGAGCGAGTCGAGGCTGGCCAGGACTTTGCCATAATCGTTGACTATGCTCACACCCCAGATGCCCTGGCGAAAGTGCTTACCGAGGCCCGACATCTCACGCGCGGCCGGCTGCTGTGCGTCTTCGGCTGTGGCGGCGACCGCGACCCAACCAAGCGCCCGAAAATGGGCCGCACAGCAACCGAAATCGCCGACTGGACAGTCATCACTTCCGACAATCCGCGCAGCGAAGACCCTGGGGCCATCATCGCCCAAATAGTCGCCGGGGCTGTAGAAGGCCGCTACGAAGTCGAACCGGACCGCCGTACAGCCATTCGCCGGGCCATAGGCGAGGCCCGGCCGGGGGATATCGTCGTCATTGCCGGCAAGGGCCATGAGACGTACCAGATTCTCGCGGACCGGACGATTCATTTTGACGACCGTGAAGAGGCTGCGGCAGCCGTGAAGGAAGTGTCTGGAACAAGCTGAGAAAACGACCACCTGGCCGTTCCGAGAGCATGGCTTAGAACTACGAGAGGTGAGCAGTACTTTGGCTTTTGAGGCGACGCTGGCAGAAATAGCAGAAGCCACTGGCGGAGAGATTTTGGGAGCTATGGCGGAACTCAGGGTGCGCGGCGTGAGCACGGACAGCCGCACTTTGCAGCCTGGAGAGCTTTTCGTAGCGCTAAAGGGAGAGCGTTTTGACGGCCATGACTTTGTTGAGGCGGCCCGACAGGGGGGAGCGGCAGCCGCCCTGGTCAGCCAGGCAGTCCTGTCCCCTCTCCCCCAGGTTCTGGTAAAAGATACCCTTGCGGCTCTCGGCGACCTGGCTGCCTGGTGGCGCCGCCGAAAGCCCGACGTGGTCGTAATCGGTGTCACGGGCAGCTCAGGCAAAACCACTACCAAGGGCATGTTGGCCGCTGCCTGCGCTGCCCATGGGCCGACGCTGGCCACTCCAGGCTCAGAAAACGCCGAGATTGGCGTGCCACGGACACTGCTGGGCCTCGAAAATCAGCGCTACTGCGTCCTGGAGATGGCGATGCGTGGGACGGGGCAAATTGCATACCTGGCCGAGATGGCTCGCCCCCAGGTAGGCGTCATCACGAACATCGGCGAGGCCCACATCGGCATGCCAGGGCTGGGGACGCGAGAGCGCATCGCTGCCGCCAAGGGCGAACTGCTTGTCGCCCTGCCGCCCGAGGGGACAGCGGTGCTAAATGCCGAGGATTTCTTCTTTGGCGTACTCTCGGAGATGGCCCCGTGCCGGGTGGTCAGTTTTGGGCTGGAAAAGGGTGATTTTCGGGCAAAAGAGGTCGCCTTGGGGCGCGATTCGAGCACTTTTCGGATTGTTGCTCCCGATGGCGAGGTAACTGTAGAACTACCCCTGCCCGGGTTGCATAACGTGGCCAACGCACTGGCGGCCACGGCGGCAGCCTGGGCGGCTGGCGTGCCCATTGAGGTTATCGCGCCCGCCCTGGGGCAATTCCGGGGAGAGCCGCTGCGCTCTCAGGTGATGCGGCGCGCCGACGGCGCTGTCATCATCAACGACGCCTACAACGCAAATCCCTCCTCGGTTAGTGCGGCGCTGAAAATGCTGAGCGAGGCCGCGACGCGGCGCGTCCTGGTCTTTGGCGATATGCTGGAGCTGGGGGAGCTGGCCGAGGAGGCCCACCGTGCCGTGGGCCGGCAGGCCGCCGAAGCCGGGGTGGCGGTAATGGTTGCGGTCGGAGAGCTCGCAGGGCTGGCGGGCGAAACCGCCCAAGGAGTTGGGGTTGAGGTGCATTTTGCGGCGGATGCCGAGGATGCGGCGCGGATTGCCTGTGCCCTGGTTAAGCCTGGGGACACGGTGCTGGTAAAGGCGTCGCGGGCTATGGGCCTCGAAGTAGTAGCAGAAGCCCTGCTGGAGGCAAGCCGTGAAGCTTGAGGCAGCCCAGGGAGCGATGTGGCTCGTCACGGCAGCCAGCTTCGCGGGAGCGGCCGCGCTGAGTTGGCTGGCATGTCGAGCATATCTCGGCCTGGCGCGGCGCCGCGGCTTGGGCCAACCGGTGCGATCTGACGGCCCGAAAACACACCTGGCCAAGACAGGCACGCCGACCATGGGCGGGGCTGCTTTCATTCCCGCCGCCCTGGTGGTGGCCGCGGCAGCGACGGTGGCCCAAAAAGCAACCAGTCAGGCCGGCAGCACGGGTGTCATTTGGCCCGTGCTGGCCGCGAGCGCAGGAATGGCGCTTATCGGCCTTGCCGACGACCTGTCGAAAATCCTGGCCGGGAAGAGCCGTGGCATACCTGCCCGGTGGCGTATTGTCGGTGAGTTCTTGCTGGCTGCCGGAGCGGTCTATCTGATTGACCATGCCTTGGCCGATGCGGCGCCGCGGACTTTCTGGCTGGGTGCTGGCGAGCTTGGGGAGCCATGGGCCTTTATAGTCCGCGTGTGCTGCATCGTGGGGAGCGCTAACGCCGTGAACTTCACGGACGGCGTTGACGGCCTGGCGGGAAGCCTGGTATTTCTGGCGGCCTGGGCACTGGCGGCCTGCGGCCTGGCAGCAGGGGTGAGGGAGGTAAGTACAGCTCTGGCGGCCTGCGCGGGCGGATGTGCGGGGTTCCTGTGGTTCAACCGGCGACCGGCGCAGCTTTTCATGGGGGACGTGGGCAGCCTGGGGCTGGGGGGACTGATCGGTGCTGCGGCCGTAGCCCTGCGCATCGAGTTTCTCTACGCGCTGCTCGGCGCCATCTTCGCCTGGGAAACTCTGTCGGTCATCTTCCAGGTCGCCAGTTTCCGCGCTACCGGCAGGCGCATCTTTCGCATGTCGCCCTTCCACCACCACCTGGAGCTTTGCGGCTGGAGCGAGAACGCAATAGTGGCCACGGCGGCGGCCGTGCAAGCCGGACTGGCAGCCGCCACGGTGGGGCTTTTCTTAGCCTTTGGTGTGAGGCCGACGCCATGACCTTAGCTACCAATCCGCGAGTGCCGAAGCCGCTAGAACTGAAGGACCGGGACGTTCTCGTAGTTGGCGCCGGGGTGAGCGGCGTGGCGGCTGCGCGGGTGGCAGCGATCCTTGGCGCCCGCGTGGCCCTGGCCGACCGAAAGCCTATCGAGGATTTCCCGGAAAACGCCCGCTCCCTGCCGAGTGACGGCGTTCTCTTACTGGGCGACATAGAGACCTGGACGGCCGCCAGGACACCTGACCTGGCGGTTCTCAGCCCTGGTATTCCGCCAACTGCGCCCATCTTCCGCAGCCTGCAAGAGCGCGGCGTTCCTATCGTCAGTGAACTGGAACTGGCGTGGCAGTTTTGTCCGGCGCGGATTGCAGCGGTGACCGGCACTAACGGCAAAGGGACTACATGCCGGCTGCTCCACGGGATGCTATCGGCGGCCGGCCTGCCAACGGTACTGGCAGGAAACATTGGCCGCCCCCTGGCCGAGTGTCTGTTCGAGCTTACACCGGAGCACACTGTGGTGCTGGAAGTAAGCAGTTTCCAGCTTTACACGACCCGGACCTTTGCGCCCCAGGTAGCCGCCTGCCTGAACATTACGCCCGACCACCTCGACTGGCACCGGGACCTGGACGAGTACGTAGAGGCCAAGGGGCGCATCTTTGCCCGCCAGTGGCCTGATGACCTGGCTCTGCTGGTTGTTGACGACCCCGGGGCAGCAGCGCTGGAGACCAGAGTAGTGGCCCGGCTGGGCAAAGTATCGCTGCGCAGGCAGACTGAAATAACCTGGCGCGATGACTGCGTCGTCGCGCGCCTACCCGGACGGGCCGAGACGATTGTTGAAGCTTCTGCTGTGGCGGGCTGGGGCGAGTATCACAAGCTGGACGCGATGGTGGCTGCAGGTGCGGCTCTGTGGCTCGGCGCGCCAGCAGAAGCCATATCGTTAGCCCTGGCAACCTATGAGCATCCGCCTCATCTCATGACCCTGGTGGCCGAGGAACAAGGCGTGCGCTACGTGGACGATTCGAAGGCAACTAACGTAGCCGCTGCCGTGGCGGACCTGGAGCACCTGCGGCGAGAAGGGCCTGTGGTGGTAATCACGGGCGGGAAGGACAAGGGCACAGACCTGTGTTCGTGGGCTGAAGCCATCGGGCGTCAGGCGCGTGCGGCAGTGCTAATTGGCGAAACGGCGGCACGGCTGGCGGAACTGATCAGTGGAGTACCCGTATCGCGAGCAAAATCCCTGGACGAAGCCGTGCAGGCTGCCAGGCGTCTGGCCCGCGCCGGTGACACCGTCGCTCTAATCCCTGCTGCATCGTCCTTCGACATGTTCTCGGACTACGCCGATCGG
Source organism: Armatimonadota bacterium (assembly GCA_026419655.1). Classification (GTDB taxonomy): domain Bacteria; phylum Armatimonadota; class Zipacnadia; order Zipacnadales; family FEN-943; genus JANZZA01. Next base: position 10,900 of record JANZZA010000350.1, read on the forward strand.
GGGAAAAAGTTCGCAGAGGCTGTGGCACGAACCGGCAAGAATCATTGAGACGCTGAGCGCCGGAGAGGAGACGCATCTATGCAGACGACCCGCAGGCGCAGCAGCAAAGACAGAGAGCAGGGGTCTGTTGAGTGGGACTCGCCGCCAGTACCCCTTAGCCGGAGAATTGTGACCTCGCTGAAGGGTTACATTGGGGCGTTTCCATGGCCAGAACCTACCAAGCCCCTGATGCACCAGGTGACCTTTGTCACCCTACTGGCCATTGCCGCAGGCCTGCTGGCGGTCGAGTCGGCGGCGTATCCCATCACGAGCAGGCCGGGCGGCTTCCTAGATGCCTTTGCGCAGTTCAAGTCGCAACTTGGGATAGCTGCAATAGCGGTCGCGTTGCTAATAATTGTTCCACCCTTTTCCGAGGCAGCGCTCGGCGGCATCCTCGGAGCGGGTTTGGTGGCCTCTGTGCTATTCATGGTCATCGCCCGCGTCGAAGGAGGAAATATACAGGGCAACTACTCGTGGACGCCGCCAATAGGGCCGCTCCCTCCTTTCCAGCCGTCCGAGATAGCCAAGGTTTGCTTCGCGGTGGTGAGCGCTTTCTGGCTGGGTCACCAGGACCCACGCACAGGCAAGCATGCGCCGCTCATCGGCTTGTATCTTCTCGTCGCACTTATTCTTGCTGGCCTCATCTGCTGGCAACGCGACCTCGGGATGCTGATGGTATTTGCCCTTTTATTCCTGCTGCTGCTGTTTCTCAGCGGGCTGTCACTGCCCCGGTTCCTTCCGGCGGCGATGCTGGTAGTGCTTATGGGCTCAGGCGCACTGATGCTCCGGCGCGACAGATTAGAGTCATGGCTGCGACCAATGGAGCACCTGGACGGCGCTGGCTATCACATCATGAACTGCAAGTTAGCCATCGCGCGCGGCGCCGGGCTGGGCCTGGGAATAGGCCAATCTCCAGATAAGTGGTACGCTCTGCCGTACCCGCACACCGACTCGATTTTCTGCGTATGGGCTGCGGAAACGGGCCTTCTGGGCACCGGGCTATTACTTGGTATCTTCGGGGCAATCGGCTGGTTTACCTACAAGACCGTCTGCCGGGCAGCCAGCCGCGTCCACTTCCTTCTCGCCGGCGGCTGCGGATTTCTCATCTGCGTGCAGGCAGCAGTAAACATGGCTGTGGCCACGAACCTGATACCGCCGACCGGCCTGACGCTGCCGTTCATCAGTTATGGCCGGTCGAGCTTGTTCAGCAGCGCGCTGGCGATGGCGGTAGTATTGTGGGTCGCGAGACGGGCCCGGCCTGAGCCTGTGCCATTGCGCACTGAGGAGCCAGCCGCGCTATGGCCCTGAGCCCGGCCGCGCTCGGGCCGCCTTCGGCTCAAGGCGTCGCACGGAGGGCGACGGCCGCGACGACACGAAACATCTGCGGCCAGCCGGTAGACCCGATAACAGGAGCGCTCTACACACGTTGGCACCAAAGGACACGGCAATTCGCATAGCCCTGGTAGGAGGCGGCACGGGAGGACACATCTTCCCTGCGCTGGCCGTAGCTCATGAACTCAGACGCCTGCGGCCCAGCGTCCAGCCCTGGCTGGCCATCGGGCGCAGGCGCGCCGAGGCCGAATGGGCTGCCGACGCCGACCTTATACCTGTGCGGCTTTTCGCCGCGCCCATGCCCTACGGCTTCCGCCCGCTCGCTTTATTAAAGGCTGGAGTGGCGGCCCTGGCAGGCACCATGCAGGCATGGCTATGGTGGACGGGCTGGCGGCCGGCGGTGGTGCTGACCTTCGGCGGCTACGTGTCGGTCCCAGCCGCTCTGGCAGCACGACGTAAGCGGATACCGTACATCTTCCACGCTTCCGACTGCCTGCCTGATCGGGCAGCGCGGCTTCTAGGCCGCCATGCGGCCATGATTACGGTCAACTATGCCGAGTCAGCACAACATTTTGAGGGCGTCCGGGTGGAGGTAGTCGGCCAGCCAATCCGGCCATGGTTGCTCGGAGCAGACCGGCGGCAAGCCGCCAGAAACCTTGCCCTTGACCCCGACAGGCTGACGATTCTGGTAATTGGCGGCAGCCAGGGCGCCCGGTCCATAAATTACGCGGCCATAAACGCAGCCAGGGCCATCCTGGAAAGCTCTGAGGCCCAGATACTCCACTTATGCGGCAACTTGGACTATGATGACTTATCGCAGATATGCGTCACAGAGCAGCTTCCGATAGAGCGCTACCGGCTGCTCGCGTTTCTCAGAGAGATGGAGTGGGCACTGGCGCTGGCCGACGTGGCGGTGACGCGCGCAGGAGCTAATGGGCTGGCGGAACTGGCAGCAGCAGGCGTGCCAAGCTTAATAGTGCCTTATCCTCACGCCGGTGCGCACCAGCGGCACAATGCCGAACCGATAGCAAAGGCCGGGGCAGGCATCATCGTGGCAGACGAAGAGCTCGACGGAGACCGACTGGCGGCGGAAGTACTGGGCTTAGTCACAGACGAGCAGCGGCGAAGAGAAATGGCGGCAGCGGCCAAGCGGTGGGCGCGGCCCGAGGCCGCGGCCAAAGTGGCGGGCCTGCTACTTGAAATCGCGGAGGAAAACTCTTGACTCTGGACGTTGACCAACTGAGCGTGGATCGCGCGCGGCACGCCCTTGAAACATGCCAGCGATTTCATTTTATGGGTATCGGCGGCATCGGCATGAGCGGCCTCGCCCGCTGGCTAGCCCGCCAGGGCAGGACCGTCAGCGGCTGCGACCGCAACGAGTCTGACCGCCTGGAATTCCTAAGGCGCGAAGGCATTGCCACCAGCGTCGAACATAACCCGTCCCACGTGCAGGGCACAGACTGCCTTGTCTACACCACGGCAGTTCCTCAGACGAACGAAGAGCTGGCAGCAGCACGCCAGGCGGGGCTACGTGTTCTTCACAGGGCCGAGGTGCTCGCCGCCATCGCCGCCACCCGCCGGAGCATTGCCGTCACCGGCACTCATGGCAAGAGTACCACCACGGCCATGGTTGGAACGATACTGGAGACAGCCGGATTGGACCCGCTGGTTTTCGTGGGCGCGGACGCGCCGATGTGGCAAGGCAACGCACGCTTCGGCAACGGTCAGTGGTGTGTCTTCGAAGCCTGCGAGAGCGACGGCACGATAGTGCTTTACCAAAACTGCAGCCAGGTGCTGACCAGCCTCGAACCCGACCACCTGGACCAGTACGGGACCTTCGAGAATCTGCAAAAGTTTGTAAAGCGGTTCCTGGCTTCCGCGGACCAAGAGGGATTCGTCGTCTACTGCGCCGATAGCCAAATTGTCACAGAGCTTGTGGATGCCGCGCAATGCCAGAGAGTGGGCTACGGGCTGGGTGCCGGGGAATACCGGGCCACCGACATTCAGATGCTCGCCGGCGGCAGCACGCAGTTCTGTATGCACTCTCCCGCCGGGCGCCGGAAAGTGCGCCTTCAGCTCTGCGGGACACATAACGTGCTCAACGCCCTGGCAGCAGTGGCGGCTGCTGAGCAAGCCGGCGCGGACGCTGAGCTGGCCGTGCAGGCCCTGGGCAGATTCCCGGGGTTGAGCAGGCGGTTTGAAAAAATGGGCACCCTTGGCACGTCAATCGTGATAGATGACTACGCCCACCATCCAACTGAGGTGAGGGCAGTACTGTCCACAGCTCGGGATTACCTGCGCCGGCCCATTGTGGCTATTTTTCAGCCTCACCTGTTCAGCAGGACACGGGATTTTATGGACGAGTTTGCGCAGGTTTTCGCCGAAGCCGACGAGGCGATTTTCACGGACATTTATCCAGCCCGGGAAGCTCCAATACCGGGGGTAACAAGCGAAGAGCTGGCGCACAGGGCCGCCGCCGTGAGGCCTGACCGCCCCACCTATTACCTGGCAGGCCTGGACGAAGTGACCGATTTCGTGCGGCGCAACTACAGAGATGGCTGGGCTGTCCTGGTAATCGGCGCCGGAGACGTGCGGAAGGTCGCCGAAGCTCTAGTCGAAGAAGCCTGAAACTACAGTGCACGAGCTTGAATGGTCACCCGAAGAGGAATGGCACGAACTGCGCCGGAGGTTGTGGCAACGCCGGCGAATAACCGCAGCGTGGGTGGCAGTGCTGGCCGCTTTCCTGGGCCTGGTGGCCGGCCTGGCGACGTCCGAAAGCTTCCGCTGCCATGTAATCTACCTTGAGGGGCCAAGGCGAGACGTGCTTGCGGTTGTGAAGAACCTTCTCAGCGACCTGGGACCCGTAAGCACGCTATGGTGCCCACGTGGCGACCTGGCGACGCGCGCCAAGATGTGCCTGGCCGTAGAGAAGGTTCAAGTGCGCAGGCTGTCGCGCCATGAACTGCAAATTATAGTTGTGCCGCGCGAGCCGGCAGCGGCCATTAGCGCTCCAAATCATCCCGATGCATGGATGCTGGCCGACCGCACAGGGATGGTTTACGAAAGAGTACAGCGCTGCCCGCCCGGCCTGGTGCGGCTGCGGGCTTTCCCTACTCCGACTCTGGGGGTGGGCAGTCCCCTTCCCGCCGAGGCCAACGCGGTATTGGCAGATGTGCTTGGCGGCATCCAGGATGGGGGGGCGCCCTTTACTACCATTGATTTTGCACAACCCGCCAACGTTGTCGGCTTCCTGAAAGACGGCACCAAAGTCAAGATAGGCGCTCTGGACAATCTACGGCGGAAGCTGGCGCTGGCTGGGTGGACGTGGGCAGCCGCACGGAACAAAAACCTCCAGCCGGCGTACGTAGACGTGCGTATTCCGTCGCGGCCAACCTTCCTGCCGCGCGCAGGGATGCGTCCCAGCAGCCCAGCCGTACAAGAAGCCAGTCCCGAACACCGCGGGAGCCTCACGCCGGCTTAGCCCCAGGGTGAGAGGTGCCGGCCCGTGGTGAGTCGCAAGGCTACTCAGCAGAGCAGATGTTCACCGAGAGCTATCACCCGTGACCGTAGCGCGGCCAGCCGCCGGGATACCGCCATATACGGCTGCTCGAAGAGACACGGGATTCGTTGCAAGGGCCTGACAAACAACGCTGCGGGGAACACATGAGGCAAACAGCTATCATTCTCGCCGTTCTGGTGGCAGCTTTGGGTTATGGTGCAACGGCTGCTGACCTTGACCAGGCACTTCAAAAAGCAGCCGCCTGGCGCTCCGACTCCGCCGCTTTTGCAACGAACTATGCCGCCGCGAGGCTTTGTCAACGAAAGCTCCAGCTACTCGACAACAGCGGCTATTTCTTTGGTCCGGTGCCGGCGCGCGAGGAGATAATCGAAGAAGGACTGCGCCGGCTGGCATCCATTGCCGCCGGCGAACCGCATCGGGCCGTCCCCGGGCGGCTGACGGAGCTGGCCTATGAGTCCGAAAACGATGGAACAGCTCAGCCGTATTACCTTTACCTGCCGCCGGATTTCGACGACAGGCGGCGCTGGCCGCTGATAGTCTTTCTTCATGGCTATGTTCCCAGCATAACTATCCTGGACCCCTGGCTGCCATCTGACGAAGTCTGTGAGCTTGCCGGGCAGCTGGGCTACATGCTTCTTGTCCCCTACGGGCGGCGAAACACGGACTTCCAGGGCGTTGGGGAAGTGGACGTGCTCACGACCATCAAACTGGTGCAGCGAGACTACCCGGTGGATGAGCGACGTATCTATATTTCGGGCGTCAGTATGGGCGGGATGGGAGCGTGGAACCTCGCCCTGCGACATCCTGGACTTTTCGCCGCAGCAACGCCAATGTGCGGGCATACAGACATGCTCACGTGGTGGGGATGGCCTGCCGATGAAGTGCCCCCGTTTAAGAAATGGCTCATCGAATGGGACAATCCCCTTGACCTGGTAATGAATGGGCGGTCGGGAGCCTTTTTTGTCCAGCACGGCGAGCGCGACAGGCTCATACCCGTGGAGCAATCTCGAAACATCGTCGCCGCCGCCCGCGAGCTGGGCATACCGATGGACTACTACGAGCACCCGGGCCAGGACCACTACATCTACTGGCGCACAGAGTGCTACGAGCGCGCCTGGACCTGGCAGCTTCAGCACGTGCTAGACCCGTCGCCACGCGAAATAGATTTTAAGACGTACACACTTGAATACGACCGGGCTTTCTGGCTGCGGGTTGATGCGCTGGAAAAATGGGGGCAACCAGGAGTCGTACAGGTAAGAGCAGACGCGGACCGTCGCACGGTCAAAGTGGAAACCCAAAACGTTGCCGCTTTCTCGCTGGACGCCCGGGTTGGGCCGATGGCGGACGGGGCAGAAATCCTTGTCAATGGCCGGGCCCTGGAGCCTGAGAAGATGCCCGATAGCCTCTGGCGGTTCGTGCTGTCGCCGCTGCCGCCCAACGACCGCTTCCCGCCGCCAAAGCGAAAAGGTCTGTGCGGGCCGGTAGAAGAGGTCTTCGACGGCCCCTTCATGGTGGTGCGCGGGACGGGGAGCGAAGAAGCCCGAAAGGCGGCCGATAAATGGGCGCGGGAATGGGATGCCTTTGCCGACGGCAAGCCGCGGATATGTGACGATGCCGACGTCACCACGGAGATAACAGACAGCTACAATCTGGTGCTCTTCGGGGCGCCCCACGAGAACAGCGTTGTGGCCCGTATTGCCGACCGCCTGCCCATAAAGTTCATCGAGGGCGGCTACCAGGTCGGTGAGCGAGAATTTCGCGGCGACGACCTTGGCCTTGTTTTCTGCTACCCTAACCCTGAAGCACCACGACGCTATGTAGCCATCTACGCCGGCCCGCTCTACGGTGCCCGACTGCCAATCAACCATAAGCACGACCTGCTGCCGGACTTCCTCGTATTTCGCGCCGACAAGTTTGACTACGACAACGCTAACGACTGGATCTGCGGCGGATTCTTCGACGTGGCCTGGCGGCTGAATCCTGAAACCACGTGGAGCCGACAACAATAGGCACGCCGCCACAGGAAGCCGGCGTGACCCTGCCGGCAAAGACCTGAAGGATCCCACCCCGGTTTTCCCGGAAAAACACTATCCCGTCCAAGGAGAAACCCCTTGAAAAGCGTTGTCCCCCAGGCTCCCTTCTAAAACTTTTTCATGCTCCCTGCGGAAATAGCAGCCACGGTCTGTTGTGCGCGGGCAAGGATGTCGACGCATCCACGTCAGGGTTCAGGACCATCTGCGGACAAGGAGACAAGGAGAGCTCTGCTTTTGCTCCAAAGAGGCCGCCCTGTCTGGGAAACCCCTTGAGAAGAGGCGTCGTCCAGACCTCTCTGCAGACTTTCTTACGATGATGGTAGCACCCGGTGGATGTGTGGCACCCCCCAGGCACGAAATGAAGAGCGGGAGAACATGCCAAGCCACACAGGTTAGCCATGCAACTGCGCACAGCGCAGAGGAATGGCACAGAGGAGGAAGAAATAATCGCCTGACCCCGATGTTGCAGGAGGTACGACAGTGACCCATCGCGAGCGACTTGAGACAGCCCTTGACTTAGGCGTGCCGGACCAGGTGCCGGTGACGTGGGAACTGGTGGGCCGGGCAGCCCTGGCCTTTACAGGCGACGGGAGCTGGCGCGGCCAGTGCGATGCCCACCGGCTCATCGGGTCGTCCATTTTTAACCTGCAGGGCGTCGGCCCAGAAATCGAGTGTCCTCTCGGCCCCGGCTACGGACACGAAACGGTCGAGATTGGCACGGACGGCCCGTGGACTGTCTACGAAAACCGCATCATCACGCCGTCGGGAACGCTCACAGAGCGCGTGAAAGTCGGCGGCGTCGAGGGCGACCCAACGCTGGCAAAGCGCGTGGAGCCATACGTAAAATCGCGCGCCGACTACGAGATACTTGCTGATTACCTGGCGGAGCGAGCAAAACGCGCGCGACCCGGGGAAGGCAAGAGAAGCGCTGAAGCCCGCGATTACGTCCGCGACGACGGCCTCGTAAATCACTGGTGTGTCGACTCGACCTACGCGCTGGCAAACTACTGCGACTCGGCTCAGTTTATCCTGGACCTGGTAGACATTCCCGACCAGATGAGTGAACTCATGCAGCTTATACACCGCGAGCGTGAAGCGGCGATGGAAGCATTCAATCAGTCGGCAGCAGACGTAATGGTATGGGATGTCTGCTGGGCCTCGACCAGTATGCTGAGTCCCGACCTCGTGCGGCGGTTTGTCATCCCAGAGGCAAAGTGGGCCGTCGAAAGCATCGCCCCGGGCAAGCGCATCGTTTTCTTTACGTCGGGGAAGATACGGGCCGTACTCGAAGACCTGGCTCAGTGCAAGCCGCACGGTATCCAGCACCTGGACGTGCTTGGCGACTGCGACCTGGCGGAAGTCAAGCGCACTTTCGGCAAGCGCTTCTGCCTGATGGGCAACGTCAGCAACGTCGTCCTTGCCCACGGCACTATTGAGGAAGCAATAGAGGAAGCGCGGCGCTGCCTGCGGGCAGCGATGGAGGGCGGCGGCTACATCATGACCACCTCCGACGAGGTGCCGGCGGACGCCAAAATCGAGAATATGCGCGCCATCGTGGAGACCGTGGCCCGCGAAGGCGTGTACCAATGAGGTACTTGTTAGCCCCGGCCCTAGCAGCTGCCTTCCGCCGGTAGCATCCTGTACGGTGGTGGCGACACGGCAGATACAGTACAAAAAGTTTGTGAAGTGGGGTGGGGAAGAACCCTTTTCAAAGGGTTTCCCCCAGGAAGTTGTTAGTGTTGCGTCGCGGGTGGCCGTAGGGCTGGGGCGGAAGTCTTATTAGCTGGATGATACCACTATGTTGCCGGCAGTGAGCCTCGGGCCGTACGAGGTGTCTAGACTCATTGTGGGCGGGAATCCCTTCAGTGGCTTTTCGCATCAGTCCCGCGAGATGGACGAGGCTTTCATGGATTACTACACCGTGGCCAACATAAAGGCGGCGCTATTTGAGTGCGAGCGGCAGGGAATAAACACTGTGCTGCTGCGGGCGGACCGGCATATCCAGCGGGTCCTGAGGGAGTACCGGGCTGAGGGCGGAACGCTGCAGTGGATAGCCCAGACGGCCTCGGAGCTGAAGGACCAGGTCTCCCACATACGCCAGGTGGCTCCTCTGGCCATAGCTATGTACCACCATGGCAGCCTCACGGACACCTGCTGGCACGAGGGGCGCATGAGTGAGGTGCGGGAGCTGCTGGCGGTAATGCGAGATTGTGGGGTGGTCGTCGGGCTTGGAACACACCTGCCAGAGGTTATCGAGTACGCCGAGGAGCAGGGCTGGGACGTGGACTTTTATATGGCCAGTTTCTATGCCCTTACGCGACAGCACCCCCAGCAGCTAGTTGTGGCTGGAGGGTCGGTGCCGGACGAAATCTACGACGATGCGGACCGGGAGCGGATGGTGGCGGTTATTCGGGCGACGCCTAAGCCGTGCCTGGCTTTCAAGATACTCGCCGCCGGACGTAAGGCAACCTCGGTGGGGAATCTGCAGGCAACTTTCGAGTATGCCTTCGCAAACATAAAGCCCACAGATGCGGTCGTGGTAGGAGTGTATCAGAAGCACATGAACCAGGTGGCCATAGACGCGGGCATTGTGAGGGATATTTTGAACGGGTGGGCTCGCGGTGGAAAGTGAAGCAGCCAAATGGCAGCCCCTTATGGTGACAAGGACCGCGCGAAACGTGTTCGGCCGAGAATCTGGCGGGCAGTCGTGTTGTCTTTAGTGCTCGCGCCCCTCCACACTTACTGGCTTATCAACCTCGAAGTGGCACGCTGCACCGGATTTTCCACGACGGTCAGCATATTCTTCAACGTTATCTTAACGATTGTGGCCCTGGCGGCCATAAACTGCGTGCTGAGGCGCTTGTGGCCTCGCGCCGCGCTAACGCGAGCCGAGCTCATTACGGTTTATATCATGCTTTCTCTCGTCACGGCGCTCGCCTCAATAGACATGCTTGATGCGCTGATTTGCCTCATGCCCTACGCCCACTGGCACGCTACGCCAGAAAACCGATGGGAGGAGGTATTTTTTGATTACCTGCCCCGGCACTGGCTTGTCTCAGACCCGGCGGCGGTCCAAGCTTTTTACGCGGGCGGGACCACAATCTACCGAATGGACTACATCAGGGCATGGGCTGGGCCTGTGGTGCTCTGGGCAGTGTTTGTGGTTGCCCTCACCACAGTGATGTTGTGCCTGAACGTGCTGATAAGGCGCCGGTGGATGGACCAGGAACGGCTGAACTACCCGATCGCTTTGATGCCCTACGACCTGACAGACCCGTCTGGCGGCATTTTTCGTAGCCGGGGGCTTTGGGCAGGCTTTGCCGTGGCCGCACTCTACGACACCATCAACGGATTTCATTCCATCTGGCCCATAATTCCGACCGTTAACCTCCAGAATTTTCGTGTGGACGTTCACCTGCGCTCCGCCCCGTGGGATGCCATCGGATACACGCCACTGGCCTTGTTTCCCTTCATAGTCGGGCTGGGCTACCTGCTACCTCAGGAGCTACTCGTCAGCTTCTGGGTCTTCTTCCTCGTATGGAAGGCAGAAAAGATAGCGGCGCGGGCCTTTGGGCTGCCGGTAGGGTTCCACCAGTGGCCCTTTCTGGACGAGCAGGCCTTCGGTTGTTATGCGGCCATAGCCCTGTATGCGCTATGGGCAATGCGGGAGCATCTGAAGCAAGCATGGCAGGCGGCCGTAGAGGGAAGACCGCGAGCGCCAGACGACCCCTTTAGCTACCGCACAGCCGTTATCGGGGCAACCGCAGGAGTGCTGGTACTAATAGCCATCGTCGTGCACGGCGGGCTGCCGGTTGGCGTCGCGCTGGCTTTCTTCGCCATATACTACCTGATAGCACTTTGCGTCACGCGGATGCGGGCGCAGTTCGGGCCGCCAACGCACGACATGCACTTTTCCGGCCCAGACCATACTCTCACATCGCTGCTGGGCACGCGTGCCTTTCAGCCGCGCGCGCTCACGGCCCTCACATACCTTTACGCGTTCAATCGTGCCTACAGGTCCCACCCAATGCCCCATCAACTGGAGACAATTAAGATGTGCCAGCGGGCGGGGATTGATAGTCAGGGGCTGGCCCTGGCGATGATAGGCGCTGTGGCCTGGGGTGCTGTGGTTTACTTCTGGACCTATTTGCACATGGCCTACAGCCTGGGCGCGGAGCATAAAATGCTAAGCTGGTGCACGTGGGGCTATGGCGCAGAGGCCTTCGGACGGCTGCAGAGCTGGCTGACCGCCCCTGCCGGCCCGCGAATACCAGTCATAGGAGCCGTCATCTGGGGATTCATCAGTACTGTGGGGCTCATGGGTTTGCAGGCGCGGTATGTCTGGCTCCCCTTACACCCCCTGGGGTACGCTCTCAGCACCGGCCATTCGGCCCAGTGGACATACTCCAGCTTGTTCGTGGCCTGGGCCATTAAGAGCACCATCACGCGCTTTTGGGGACACAAGGCCTACCAGCGGGCTGTGCCTTTCTTCCTGGGGCTGGTGCTTGGGGAGTTCATCGTCGGCGGCATATGGACCATCGTCGGCATCTTCACAGGCCGGGCCACTTTCTCTTTCTGGCGAGGATAGCTGGCTGAGCCGCGCAACTTTCGGGCTTCGTACAACCCAGGTGGCTTTTGCCGCCGATGGAGACGGAGAACTATGCGACAGCAAGTCTTTGGGCAGAATGTTTACAGCAGGGGCCAGCCTCCAGACTTCTTTCCTCGAGCTTTTTCATGGCACCTCGCCCACACACGCCGCCCGAAGAGCCGCAGGGGCAGGTAGGGATTGCATGGCCGAGAATAGGTTAACCCGCACGACAGCCGTGCGCTGCCAAGCGGCCTGAAGAAAGGTGAAATAGCGTTGACGCACTGCACTTCCACACCCCTGGACGGACTCGATTTCTGGCTCGAGAAGCTAGAAGAGCTAATAGACTTGGACCATGTGGTGCGGACAAGTGATCTTCAGCGGCGGTGTTTTGCTTTCGAGCCTGTCGAGCATATACCCACCGTCATTGATTACCCCGTGGGAGAAGAGTGGCCGGAGTTCGGCTTTGAGGACATCTACCACGACCCGGCCAAAATGCTGCTTTCAGAGCTGAGGTCAGTTTACACGGGCGCCAAGCTGCAGGATGACAGGCTCTACGGCATCCGTGCAAATTATGGCACCGGCATCATTGCTTCGATGTTTGGCTGCGAAGTGGTGGTGCTGGACCACTCTCTGCCGCGCGCCCTGCCAGTGAGCGAAGAACGACTGAGAGAAGTTCTGGCGGGAGACCTGCCGCCGGTGCGGGCAGGAATAGTAGGGCGGGCGCTGGACACAGTGGCCTTTTATCGCGAAACCCTTGCGCCCTATCCCAAGCTCTCGACCGCTGTTGGTTCGCAGATGCTCGACATCCAGGGGCCCTTTGACAACGCCATGCTGATCTGGGGCGAGGGGGCCCTATATGCCATATACGATGAGTACCAGAATCTCGCCCAACTCATGGACCTTGTCGTGGAAGCAACCCTAGCCGTAGTGAGAGAGCACCGGCGAATAGATGGCCGACCTATCGAGGAGCATGACGGCTGGTGGAATGGCCTCGGAGGACTGTGCGTGCGCGAAGACTCCTGCGTGATGCTTAGCGGTGCCCAGTACCGGGATTTCGTGAAACCACATGACGCAAAGCTTCTGTCGCAACTCGGCGGCTGGCTCCACTGGTGCGGCAAGGGACACCAGTGGCTTGACGAGGTGCTGAGCCTGCCAGGCGTGCGCGGCGTGAACATATCGCAGGGGGAATTCTATGACCTCGCGCAGGTGTATCAGGCCTGCGAGGCAGCAAAGGTGGCAATAGTGGGCTGGGCGCAGCCAGTGCCTGAGTACCTGCGGGGGCGTATCCGCACCGGTTTTTCGCGGGCTGCCTGCGCTGCAGACTATGATGCCGCTTGCAGGATGAAGGAAAGGCTTTACGAGACTGGCCATGTAGACGTGGACTCACCCATCGGCCTGAGCAACCGCCCTAAGGCATAGGAAGCCTTGCTCGTGAGTGGCCGCAAAAATAAAAACCTTTTTCTGAGGGCAAGCCTTTGGAGGAAGTTCCAAAAATCGCTTTGCGCCTCCTCTGACTTGCCTGAAGGTAAAAGCTAGGATGCCCAAAGTTACTCACCTGCATCGCTTTAACATCGGAGAAGCTCAGCTTTTGCAACAGTTTCCTTTGAAGTGGGCTGTCCCCCGGGCCCCCTCCCAAACCTTTTCGTGCTGTAGGAGCGGCTGCGGTGGCGGCGAAAAACGCACTGCCCTCAACCTGCAAGGGAGGAGGAATAAGCGTCATGAAGCTGGACGACCTGTTCAACCGCGAAGCAAAGAAGTCGGGACGGGCCGCGGATTACAAGCTGGCAGCAGAGCGCTTCGCGGCACTTGGCATTGACACTGAGGCCGCCATCGCACAGGCGCTGGCGACACCAATATCGGTACACTGCTGGCAGGCTGACGACGTGCGAGGGCTGGAGCTTCATGAGGGCGCAGTGGATTCTGGTGGGCTAAAGGCTACGGGCAATTATCCCGGCGCCGCCCGCACCGGCGACGAAATCCGCGCGGACTTCGAGGTGGCCGCCCGCCTAATCCCTGGCAGACTGCGGTTCAACATCCACGCCATGTACGCGGAGGCAACCCGGCCCGTGCCGCGGGATGAGCTGGGGCCGGAGCACTTCTCGCGTTGGGTGGACTGGGCCGCTGCTCGTGGCTGGCCGCTGGACTTTAACCCAACCTGTTTTGCTCATCCTCTGGCCGCCGACGGCCTCACCCTGTCCCACCCGAAAAAATCCGTGCGGGAATTCTGGATCCGCCACTGCCGGGCATGCCGCGATATCGCGTCTTACTTCGGCCGGCGGCTGGGAGACAGCGTATGTAACATCTGGATACCCGACGGCATCAAGGATAGCACCGCCGACCGGCTCCGGCCGCGGGAACGGCTTATTGCCTCGCTCGACGCCGTGCTGGAAGGCAAGAAGACGAAATGCATTGATACAGTGGAAAGCAAACTCTTCGGAATCGGCGTCGAGGACTACACGGCCGGGTCGCATGAGTTTTACCTGCTTTATGCCCAGTCGCGCGGGGTTGGAATCTGTCTGGACATGGGCCACTTCCACCCAACAGAGAGCGTGGCTGACAAGATTTCGGCCATAGTGCTTTTCGTGCGGCCAGTGCTGCTGCATATCAGTCGAGGCATCCGCTGGGACAGCGACCACGTGGTGCGGTTTAACGACGAGCTGAAGGCAGTTTGCGACGAGGCCATTAGAAGCGGTGCGATGAGGCACATCCTCTGGGCCACGGACTACTTCGACGCGAGCATCAACCGGGTCGCGGCATGGGTGATTGGTGTACGAGCGCTGCGGAAAGCCCTGCTGTACGCCTTGCTGGATCCGTGGAAGCTAGCGGTTGAGGCCGAGCTGGCCGGCGACGGCGCGGCCAAGCTGGCAATCCAGGAAGCGCGGGGTGAGCTTCCCTTTGGGGCAGTATGGGAAGAAGCATGCCGACGGGCGGACGTGCCCGGCGGCCTTGCCTGGATGGCCGAAATCCGCCGCTACGAAACCGACGTGTTGTCCAAGCGAACGTAGTAGCTAAACAGCGCAGCAGCGATGCCCACGACTCAGCGGATGCAGCCCATCCAGAGGGCATGTGAGGTGGAAGCAGCACAGAAAAGTTTGGGAAGGGGGTCTGGGCGACAGCCCTTTTCAAAGGGTTTCCCCCAGCAGGGGGAACCCACCTTCGGGCAAAAAGCGGGGTTCCCCCTGCACCGCCTTCCCGTAAATGCTTGTGCTTCCTGGCGGCGCTGCGCAGCCACCAGACCTGCAGAGGGCTATGTGGGTGGTGGTGGCCATATCTTTCGGCGGACCGGATTTTTGGGTGCGCGGGCATGCACCTATACGCTGGTATTGTGCTCGCGGGCCGACTGCCACGAAAGCCGGCGCAAGGGCCCGTCAGGCGCGCCCGAAAATCCGGCCCGCCCACAGTGCAAAAAGTTTGGGAAGGGGGTCTGGGGGACAACCCTTTTCAAAGGGTTTCCCCCAGATAAGCGCAGTTGCTATGTCGAAGGAGACAACATGTCATGGGACCGTGGATAATGTTCACCAAGCATCTTGAGGGCTGGGACCTGGCACAAGTAATTCAGGGCATTAGGAGTACTGGTCTGAACGGTGCCGACCTTTGCGTGCGGCCTGGCTATCCCGTGACGCCGGAGAATGCGCCAAAAGAACTGCCCGCCGCCGCCAGGCGCTTTGCGGACGAAGGGCTTTGCATCCCCTTGATAACTACCCCGGGCGACTTTACGGACCCCTCCACACCCTACGCCGAGCCGCTGTTTGAGGCCTGCGCGGAGGCCGGCGTGAAGCTCGTCAAGCTGGGCTACTGGAGCATGGACACGGATGGATACTGGGCGACTGTTGATCGGATACGCAAGAAGATCGAGGGCTTCACAGTCCTGGCTGAGAAGACGGGCGTGAAGCCTATCATCCATAATCACTCCGGCTCGACCATGGGGCTGAACTCCTGTGCGGCCATGAATCTCGTAAAGGGCTTTGACCCGAAACTGGTGGGCATTTTCGCCGATGTGGGGCATCTTTCCATCGTCGGCGAGCCGTATCCCATGGCCTTTGACATTGTCAAGGACTACCTGGCAGCGGTTGCCTTCAAGGACCTGGTGCGACAGCGGTTTATTGAGGGCGGTAAGCCCGTGTGGCGCATTGACGTCTGGCCCCTCGGAATGGGGTACGCCGACTTCCCTCTAATCATGCGCATCCTCCGGGACATGAACTTCGCCGGCCCGATAAGCTTCCACTGCGAGTACAGCAACCTGCTGCCGGAATCGGTGATTGACCAGTGCCGCATTGACGCGCGCTATATCAGGAGAATTGTCGAAGAGCTGGGGCAAGGCTGAGGGCGGCTAAGCCCAACAATGCGGGTTGTAGACCGCAGGGGCGCACGATCAA
>JANZZA010000375.1 GCA_026419655.1 Armatimonadota bacterium
CCAAGCAGCGCAAAGATACCCCATCGCCTAAATGTCATAGTACACCTCGGCCAGACCATGCCCCTCCTGGTCGGTAAGATACACGCGTAACAGACATGGGCCCCCGCTACTGAGTACGGCAACGTAAAGCTCGTTGCGCCCCGTTTCGAGGTTAACTTCGGCGTGGCTATCTTCAGCTTCCAGATACGGCGGCCGGTCATTATTCTGTGTGGAGTTCTTAGTCACCACCAATCGGCCCTTGAGCCACGCCCGCGCGCGGTGCGGCGTGACAACATGAAGCACCGCCCGGGTGTCACGGGGAGTTACGGCAAAGGTGCGCAGCGCCGCCATACCCTCACAACCCTGCAACAGGGCCGTAAGGTCCATTTCGTGACCGTCTGGCTCCCAAAGGAGCCATTTTCCGGGCGCCGGGGGCTCCTCTCCAGGCTCCTGGAGAGGTAGTCGGGCAGCTTGCCAGCGCGGCCGCCGCACGAAGGCGATGGATTGTGCACGGCCCCCAACAGTGAGTTCCATAGCAGCATAGGCCGGCATGGTCTCGTCTGGAACTACCGTCACTTCATAAATCCCGTCCACCTGGCGCACGTCAACCTTCCAACCGGGGGGCGGCTTGACGCCGACGCCTCCTGCACCCACAACTATCCCCCGCTTGGGCCGGCCCGGTGTGGTCACCGGCGGCCCGAGATACCGAAACCTTACCGATGCGTCATCAGTGAGCCACACCTCGTCGGGCCGCCGTCCCCACAGATGCATGGCTTGCGCGGCCAGGCGGTACATCTCGCGCGGCTCGGCCGATGCCTCATCTCCGTCCACAAACCGTGGTGCATCCGGAAAGTGTCCGGCAAGTTCTTCCCCGATAGCACACACGCGAGAAGTAAGCTCCCCCAGGTTGGCCGGCACCTCCAGGTTGACCACGCCCCAGCCGGGCCTAATAGCATCACCGACAGGCTCACGCCAGACCTCTGGGATGGCTGACGGACCGCCGACTATGCCCAGAATCGCGCCCAGCGTAGCGCCGGTACAGTCCGTATCCTGCCCGCAGTTGACTGCTTTGAGCAGCGCGTCGCCAAAGTCGTGCCCGTAGAGCCAGCCCAGCACAACAAAGGCTACGTTCATCGGCGCGTGGGTAGGATGCTGCTGGCCAACGGCCGCGAGTATCCGTTCCCGTACCTCGAGCCAATCCAGGCCCTGGGCATGGCTGGCGCGGACGATCTCTATAGCACGGGCCGTGGCGCTCCACGGCGGTACGGTTGCCAGCCCGATGTCCAGCAGGGCGTCTCTGTCGTTAACAACAAAAGCCGCGCTCTCCACCGCGGCGAAGAATAACTCTCCCCACACTCCTTCGCCCCAGTGGTCGCGGACGGCATCCCGCCAAGCGTACTCACATGCCAGGTGGGGAGCGCCGGGTGCGATACAGGCCCAGATTTCCGAGCGTATGGGTGCCCCCATGCAGTCGCCAAACCAGTTGTCATAGCTGCCGGTGACAGGCGGCTGAAGACCGCGCCGAGCGTTTAGCTGTGAAAAGCCGTATTCGCACCACGGATAGGTATTGTGGTGAAGCCACTCCTGGCTTAGCTGGGCAGGCGTCAGGCGCAGGCCATGGGTTTCCAGCGCGTGAAGCCAGATTAGCTGCAGGTCCAGATCGTCATTGGGCGCCGGCTCGGTTGGCACAGGGTCATAAAAGGTCAGATTCAGGGGCCCCGGCTTGCCCTCGTGCGGCCCCCCAAGAGTGCCGCCGATGTTCTTGCCCAGCCAGCACGCGTATACTTTCTCCAGGTATGTCTGCTTGCCCAGCTTGGACATACGCTTATCTCCTGATCCCTTCAAACACACTAACGTCCATGGAAACTGTTTGGGTCTGCCAAAATTGCTGCTGGCAACTACAACAATGCCGCTGCACGACCGCCTGCCATAGTGCTATTCGGCCTCTGGAAGAAATCTCCATCAGGCAATACCTGGAAGTCCCCAAACTCACCGGCACGGCCTTGCCGTCTGAAACCATCAGGAAACTGTTGCAACAGTCGCTATACAACCTTTCCGACGTGACCCCCAGGTCAAAGGTCGCGCACACGGCATTGTACGTTTTCTTCACTCTGGTTAAGCCAGCAATATCCCTTGCAACAGGCCTCTTACAAGACTCTGGCAAAAGTTGCTTTACCGGCCCCCGGAAGTAGCCGTAAGTAAAAACCGAGGGTGGAGCATCGTACACTTTATTCACTCAGAGTGAGCCAACACTGGCTTTTGCAACAGTCCCCTTTGAAAGGGGTTATCTCCCAGACCTCCTCTTCAACTCTCGTCGTACTGCTTGTCCCAGCCGCGCCCCTGAGGAAAGTCAGCCCCGGCGTCCGGCTACCCAGGCTATCCTCAGCTCCCAACCAAGCGCATAGCAGCTTCTCGTGCCTTGGCAATGATTTCAGCCTCGTCAACAGTAGTGAGCTGACGGTCGCGCATAACTACGGTGCCTTCGATAATAACGTCACGCACGTCGTCGGCGCGAGCCGCGTAGACGAGCTGACTGACGGGGTTGTGTAAAGGCTGTAGATGAGGGCGCCAGGTATCAACAACGATGATGTCCGCCCTCTTTCCAGGCACGAGAGTCCCAATCTTAACGTCGAGGCCCAGGGCCGCCGCCGACCCACGAGTGGCCATCGCCAGCATCTCGTCGGCGCTCACCACTTCCGGATTGCCTGTGTGCCCCTTGGCGATTACCGCGCCCACCATCATTTCCTCGAACATGTCCAGGTTGTTATTGGAAGCCGCGCCGTCGGTCCCAAGCCCCAGGCAAGCTCCAGCGCGGAGCAGGTCAGCCACCCTTGCAAAACCGCTGGCCAGCTTCATGTTACTAGTCGGGCAATGGGCGATTCCTACCTGGTGCTCGGCAAGGATGGCAATGTCCTCGTCCGTCAGGTGGACGCAGTGGCAAGCGACTGTCGGCACGTCGAAAAAGCCTATCTGATGCAGGTGGCCGACGGGAGTGGCACCATGCTCGGCGAGGGAATCGCTCACCTCGCTAGCCGTTTCAGCCACATGGATGTGCAGGCGGACGCCCAGCTCAGCCGCCGCTTCTGCCGTCCGCACCAGCAGATCGTCCGGGCATGAATACGGTGCGTGTGGGGCCAGCATCGGCACCAGAAGCGGGTGGCCACGCTGCTTTAGCGCCCCCGTAAACTCCACAGCTTGCTGGAAAAGCTCCTCGGCCCCAGGTATGACCCCAATCAGCACCCCCGAGACGCATGCCCGGATACCCGCGTCGGCCGCCGCATCGGCCACAGCGTCGAAGTAGTGATACATGTCGTTGAAGGTAGTGACGCCGCCGCGGATCATCTCAACGATGCCCAACATAGCACCCCAGTAGACGTCCTCGCGGCGCAGTTGCATCTCGGCTGGCCAGATTTTCTCACCAAGCCACTGTTCTAGCTTGAGGTCGTCGGCATAGCCGCGGAACAGCGTCATCGAGACGTGAGTGTGAGCATTGATCAGGCCGGGCGTGACCAGACACCCTGTCGCGTCTATAACGTCGGCGCCGTCACCTGGCGGTGCCCCCCCAGCCGCGCCCACATATGTAATCTCGCCGTTTTCGACCACTACCACACCGTCGGGGATTGCCACCCCTGGCGGCTCCATTGGCAGTATCAGACCGTGCTCAATGCGTAGGTGCCCCATCTAGACAATCCTCCGGGGAACTGAAAGCCGCTGGATTATACCAGCGCCCAGCCACACCGTCACGCTGTAACGCCCTACACGGGAATACTCGGTTGTCTCAGGATTTCCCTTGAGGACTGTTCGGTTTTCTCAGGGTACCGTTTGCGCCAGAACGGTAGGGCGATAAAAGCCCTCCCATGTGTCTGTTGGTGGGAGTAGCCCTTTAGAAAGGGGGTTCCCCAGGTCCCTTCCCAAAGTTTTTGCCCCTGTTGCAACCACCTATAATGTGCCGAAGGGTTCGAGTGTTCCCTTGTACGCTCCCGGCCCTTTCAGCCACTGCTGCGGTCGCAGCCAGGCCCCAAGGACGCCAGGGGCGGTGGCCAAATCAAGACCCTGAGAAAACGGAATACTAGCCTCCCCATACTGACTGTCCGGTGGCCGGACTGTTTACCTTTACCAGCCGCCGCCAACGCACAGCAGACGTTCCCTCACCGCCGTCCCGGAGCCAAACAAAAACGCTCCGCTCTCGACCACTTCGAGTGCAAAAACAGGTGTACTGGAGGGAACAGCACGAAAAGGCTTGACAGGAGGGCCGGGGGACAGCCCTTTTCAGAGTTCACTATATTGCAAAATCACCATTTCACGAGTGAGTCGCGCCCGTACAGTATAGATCGCACGTGCAAAGCCGTGCCGTACACGGACTGACAGCTACCTCGAGACGAGTTTTGCAACAGTCGCCAGAGAGACTTTACCCCAGAACCCCTTTCTGTTTCTTCTGCTGCTTACAGGCGTGGTCAAAACAGAATTCCCAAGGGCACCGTTGCGAAAATGGTGTTGTCTTATCTAGCTAGAGTGACTGTTGCAAAACCTGAGTTAGCCGGCCTGAAGGGAAGAAGCTGTACGACTGCGCCGCCCGACCTTGGCCCCCTAAACATGCCCAGGAAGCCGGAAAGCGACTTTTACAACAGTCTCCTGGGGCAAGGGGGTGTACAACGCTGGGTGCCCGGTCCTTTACCTGCGGGTGCTTCTGGTGGCGAGAAAAGCGATGCTTGCAACCGTCCCCCAAGATACCCCAGCAGTCTACATTATCAGCAGTTGCCGAGTTCTACCCACTTTTGAACGCGGAAGGGGCATGATAGGCAAGGTAGGCAGGAAGAGAAGGAAAGGCAGGAAGGAGGAAGAGGGATAGTAGCTGAGGTTTCCCCACTTTTGAACGAAGGCGAGCGATTGACGCTCGCAAAGCTGGCACCTATAATCCCGCCAGCCTGGCCGTCGCTTTCAGGGGCGGTGGGTGATGATTATGCGCTATGCTGGCCTGTCGCGGCTGCGGAAAAACCTTCCAGTGCAATGCGCCATTGACGCTCCCGCCCCGGAAGGCACGGGCGAGACCGTCTTGGGGCTTGTCGCGGGGGAAATCGTCCTGCGGCCAACTGGCCGCACCATCATGGCCCAAGGCCAAGTCGCGGTGACCGTAGAGCTGGCCTGCGCCAGGTGCCTGCGACCGCATCCGGTCAAGCTGGACGTACTCGTGGCCCGGGAATGTTGTCTCATGCAGATTGACGATCCCGAGGCCTACCGGGAAAGAGACGACGACTTGCCGCCAATACCAATACTTAGCGGCGACGAGATTGACCTGAGCGAGCTGGTGCGCCAGCTTATCATTCTTCATACGCCGCCGCGCAGCCTTTGCAGGCCTGACTGCAAGGGGCTGTGCGACCAGTGCGGAGCCGACCTGAACGAAGGTCCCTGCGGCTGCCAACAACAGGGCGTGGACCCAAGACTGGCACCGCTGAAATCGCTGCTAAAAGAAACCTAGCCAGCCAGTCGTCACGCGGCACACCCACCAGCCCAGTGCTCCAGGGCTTTCCGTTGAGACAAAAGACCAACAGGGGGTAGCAATAGTATGGCTCTTCCAAAGAGACGACACTCGCGCGCCAGGGTGGGCAACCGGCGATGTCGCTATCGGGCCCGAACACTGGCCCTGGCAAACTGTCCTCAATGCGGAGCCACTGTTCTGGCCCATAATGCCTGCCGCAAGTGCGGCTACTACCAGCAAGAAAAGGTTGACCATACAGTCAAAGAAGAGCAGAAGACCTAAGGAAACGCCGTGAGCACTCCTTCTCGCCTGCCGGTAGCTTTAGATGCCATGGGTGGCGATGACGCTCCTGTGGAGACCGTCCGCGGGGCCGTGGCGGCGGCGAGTACTGGCTCATTGGTGGCCCTGGTGGGCGACCCGGCACGCATCGCGGCGCTCCTGCCGGCGACAAAAACCAGTGGGCTGACCGTTGTCCCAGCCTCGTCCACGGTGGAAATGGACGAGTCGCCGGCCCACGCGCTTCGCCATAAGCGCGACAGTTCTATGGCCCTTGCTGTGCGGATGGTTGCGGACGGCGAAGCTGTTGCGGCCGTGTCAGCCGGCAACAGCGGAGCGTTCATGGCCTTCGCCATGACAAGCCTTGACCGAATCCCGGGCATTGACAGGCCGGCCATCGCGACCACCCTTCCGACGCCGGTGGGGCCGCGCATAGCCCTCGACGTAGGCGCTAACGTGGACTGCAAGCCCGAGCACTTGCTGCAGTTCGCGGTCCTGGGCTCGGTCTACGCTGAACATGCCCTGGGCATCAAAGCCCCAAAGGTAGGGCTGCTCAACATAGGCGAGGAGAAGGCCAAGGGCAATGACCTCACTCAGGCGTCCTATGCTCTTCTTGAGCAGGCACCTTTAAATTTCATCGGCTTCGTCGAAGGCAACCATATCTTCGACGGACGGGTTGATGTGGTAGTCTGTGACGGCTTCGTGGGCAACGTACTGCTGAAGGCGAGCGAAGGAGTCGCCCACCTGCTCATGTCCGAACTCAAAGCCGCCATCAGTAGCAGTATGCTGGCCAAGATAGGAATGGTTTTCCTTCACCCGGCGTTGCGTAAAATGAAGCATAGATACGATTATGCCACCTACGGCGGTGCGCTGTTGTTAGGGGTTGGTGGCCTTGCGGTGGTATGTCATGGCCGTAGCAACGCCAGAGCCATAGCCAACGCTATCAAGGCGGCCGAGCAGGCAGCGCAGGCAGGCGTCGTCGAGGCGGTGGCGCAAGCCTGCGCACGGCTTCACCACCTCGCGCCAAAACAGCAATAAAGCCAACTAGTAGGCACATCCCGGCCGCCAGATACACGAGGCCGTTTGTGTCGCCACACGGCCCCAACTGCTGAAGCGGAGCGACGCAGCTATGACTTTGCGAGGAGCCACAATCACAGGAATAGGAAGTTATCTGCCCGACCGCGTGCTGACCAACTTCGATCTGGAGAAGATGGTGGACACCAGTGATGAGTGGATTGTAAGCCATACGGGCATCCGCGAGCGCCGCATCGCCGCCGACGACCAGGCCACATCGGACCTGGCCTACGAAGCAGCAGTGCGCGCCCTGAAAGACGCTGGCCGCGCCGCAGAGGCCGTGGATTTCATCATTGTGTGCACTATCACCGGCGACTATATCTTCCCCGCCACCGCTAACCTGCTCCAACACCGACTGGGATGCAGTCGGGCGGCCGGTTTTGACCTGGTCAGCGGCTGTACCGGTTTCAATCTGGGCATCACGGCGGGGGCAGCGCTTATCCAGGCCGGCCATGTGGATTGTGTGCTCGTCATCGCAGCCGAGACGCTCACTCGCCTGACCAACTGGCAAGACCGCTCCACCTGTGTACTCTTTGGCGATGGTGCTGGCGCAGTTGTCCTTGAACCATGCGATCCGGGCCAAGGCCTGCTGGGTTATGCCAACGTCAGCCAGGGTGAGTATGCTGAAATGCTCATCGCGCCAGCCGGCGGCTCGCGGAAACCTCTGGACGAGGAATCCCTGCGAAACAAGGAAAACAAAGTCCACATGCAGGGTCACGAAGTGTACAAGGTTTCCGTGCGCGGTGTGCCAATGATTTGCGAGATGGCTCTTGCAAACGCCGGCCTGGCCGCAGAAGACATTGACTGGGTAATCATTCACCAGGCAAACAAACGTATCATCGAGGCGGCAGCCCAGCGTTTCGGCTGGCCCATGGACCGCGTCCCTCTCACCATAGAAAAGTACGGCAACAGCTCAGCGGCCACCGTGCCAATCACCCTCGATGAAGTCTACAGGCAGGGCAAAATTCAGCCAGGCCACAACGTGCTTATCGTGGGTTTTGGGGCAGGCTTTGCTCTCGCGGCGGCCATTTTCCGCTGGACAAAGGAGCCCCCAGCGGTATCTTGAGGAGCTGTTGCAAAGGCCGCCCTGCCGTCTTCCCGGCGCGATGCCATGTAAGGGACCGCGCGGATAGTGTTTTAGACATTCTTCTGTCCCTATAAGCCCGTACCAGCTTTTGCAGCGGTCCCCTTGTATGATCAAACAGTTCAGAACAGCCACACGCCTGTTGCCTTTCGTCTAATCATGCTACAATACAGGCCGGTTATACTGTGTTCCTCAAAAGGCGCCGAGCAATGAGGAGCGTGCCTTGCTGCGAGCGGGAGGGCGAGTTGAGTGTGCTCGGCAGAAGCAGCCGTCGTGTTTTTGCCCGCGGTAAGCACAGGTCAGACTGTCACACTAAGGAGGCTGAGACGAACATGTACAAGTGCGGCGCTGCAGTCTTGCTGATTTGGCTGCTCGTTTTGCCGGCCCTGGTGCAGGCCGCTCCCACTGATGATGTGCCCTTCGACCACTGGGCATATGACGCTGTGCAGGCGCTGGTGGACAAAGGAATCATCATCGGTTTCCCGGATGGTCTGTTCCACGGCAACCGGACGATGACCCGTTACGAGTTTGCGATGGCCATCTCGCGGCTTCTGGACAACCTGCCGCGGGCTGGGGCTGGGCCTGCGGGACCTGCCGGACCTGCCGGGCCTGTTGGGCCGCAGGGCCCCGCTGGGCCGCAGGGGCCTGCTGGCCCTGCCGGGCCTGCTGGGCCACAGGGGCCTCCCGGGCCTGCGGGCAAGGTGGAGGAAGCTGAGGTCAGGACTATCGTGCAGAAGCTCGTGGGCGAGTTCCGCGATGAACTGCGCCAGATCCGCGGCGATGTAGATGACCTGAGTACGGACGTGCAGGACCTCTCCGACCGCGTCACGGCCCTCGAGGAAGCGAGGGGCGTCAGGCCGCTGGGCTGGCTGGACTACCGCATAGGCCTATTGGGCGACAAAGTTGAAATGAATAAGTCCTTCGACAACCTGACGGTCAAACTTGGCGTCGAAGGACAAATAAGTCGGGACCTGTTCGCTCGAATAGCCCTGAAGATGCGAGACGACCCCACACCCAACCTCATAGCAGACCCCGGCTGGTGGTTTGGGTTTCCGCCCACCTACCAGGGG
This sequence comes from Armatimonadota bacterium, assembly GCA_026419655.1. GTDB lineage: Bacteria > Armatimonadota > Zipacnadia > Zipacnadales > FEN-943 > JANZZA01. The sequence goes on from JANZZA010000375.1 coordinate 8,960, forward strand.
CGGCAAGTGCGGCCTGCCCTGTCGGAGCGCTATCCGGAGGGATACGGGCTGCTGGGAGCCATAGGCCAGGCAGACCCCGAATACGCCTGGGAACTTTACGATGCCTTTTGGCACACCTGGACCTATCCTGATGACCCAGCGCTCGAGGTAATGCCCTTCAGCGTGGACGGGAGGGGTTTTGCCAACACGTGGCTGCGCGACATTCTCTGGTTCGATGAAGCGTATCTGCAGTTCAACACCGAGGGTAAGTGGCCTGCCAAGTGGACCGTAGGGCGCCAGTTCTTCCGCTACGGCCTTGGTTTGGTCGCTAATAACGACCGGCAGAGTTTGCAAGGCGTGCGTATGCAGGCTCAGGACCTGTGGGGCAGCAGCCTGGACCTCGACGTCTTCGCTGGCGGGGGTAATTCAGACTACAGTTTCCGGGCACCTTCCTGGCTGGACCTTTCGGGCAGCGACACATACCTCGCTTTCCGGCTCCAATACGACCGGCCTTCCTGGTCCCTGGGCGCAACCTATCTGGCTAACGGCTATGCCAAGGAAGAGGCCTGGGCGGCCGACCTGTGGTGGAAGTACTGGGGCAATCGCGAGGTTTGGGTCGAGTACGCAGTACAAGAAAAGCTTATGTGGGGCGACGACGCGGACGACTGGGACCTCGACCCAAAGGCCCTGCTGGTGATGGCGGACCTGTGGAAAACCGACAAGTGGTGGCTGCGCGCCTTCTACGCAAAAGCCGACGATTTCTACAACATTTACTACAGCACGCTCAACCCATACTTTGAGGACTACGTGACCAGGCCTTCTGAGCACGTTGTGTGGCCCAACGCCATATCCGTCGAGCGTATTACCCGCTGCGTGCCTATCTTCCCGCAGGTGAAAACTGTTGGCGGGACGCTCGGCTTCAAGCTGGGTTCCTGGCCTATCGAGTGTACCTATTACAAGTTCGATCAGGTAGACAACCTGCCAATGACATACGATACGTGGTGGTCGGTCAGCACAACCAGGCAAATAGCAAACGGTGTGGTCCTGCACTTGCTGGCCGGCGAGTTAGGGGCCGGTGAGAGGTCCTTGAACTTCGAAGATGCCGATGTTGACGTACTTGTAGGCCGGTTGACTGTAAGCTTCTAGACCGCGGACCGACGCCAAAGCGGGCACTGCTGACCCTCGGCCGCCCAGCAAAATGGGCAGGGCGGAGCGGTGCGGTTATGTCCCTTGCTCCACCAGCGGCCAACCCGGTACTGCTATCCAGCCTTTTCAGCCGTCCGGAGCGGTAGCAGCAGAAACTCACCGGCACTTAGCAAAGGACGCCCCCGGACCAGGCTAAAGCGGCACAGAGTTCCTTAGTGCTGGCCGTGGCCCACGTGTTCTCCCACTAGACCCCTTCTGCCATGACGGCCAGACTGCTCGGCTCTCCAAGTTTCTAAGGGAACTGTTGCAAGAGGTGATGTCGGCTTATCCGGAATGAAGAAAGTGTACAACGCTCTACGCGGGACTTTTTAACTGCGATTGCGGCTAGGTGTTGGGCAAGCGACTTTTTCAACAGTCTCCTTTAGAAAGGTCCGTCCTCCTGCGATGAGGTAATACGAGCACCTTTTGGGGATTCTCGTCAGTGGGCAGTAGCGACCCCCCAGGGAAACCCAACAGGGGCCGGTGCGCTTGACGAGTGAACGGGCATCCGTGCACAATGCAAGTCGTGGGATCTCGTTTGGTGGCAGGTCTTCCTCTTTC
>JANZZA010000485.1 GCA_026419655.1 Armatimonadota bacterium
CAGTCAAGCTCATAGGGCCGTTTGCCGACTACTTCGCCCTCTTGCCCAAGGGCTGCCGCCCAAAGTAATGCCAGCATCGCTATCATCTCCCCGAGACCTCCTTGCCTGCACAAAAACTCCCGCGGCAGGAAAAGACTTTACTCGAGGAAACCCCTTGAAAAGGGTTGCCCCCAGACCCCTCCCCAGCAGGAGAACCCCCCTTTCGGCAAAAAGCGGGGTTCCCCCTGCACCCCCTCCCCGTAAATGCTCGTGCTGTTCCCACTCCACGTACTATTTGCAACATCTCCTTCGCCCACCCTGTCTGAGCACGCAGACGCATCCTTTCTCCTGCAATGGAGAAAGACCTTCGGCCGACCGGGGGTTCCATTCCTGCCTGCCGGAGCGCCTAAGGCCTGTAAATGTAGCGCGGATTTTCGTCGGCGATTGGCGGGCGGTCGGGGAGCATGTCCTCCCGTGGATTTTCGCGGATTTCCTGCTCAAGAAGGCGGAGAGCCGCTAATAGGGCCTGAGCGCCGGGCGAGTCCAAGGACGTGAAGACTTCTCCGCAGGCGCCCATGCCGCCGGCAGCTCGGGATAGAGGCGCGAGCAGCGCCGGGCTTTGCATTACGTCCTCGAAGTTCACGCGCTCGACCCGGCTAACGTCATCCCCATGACACGAGGCGCAATACTGTCGGAAAACATCATGCAGGGCCGCCCGCACCCGCGGCGTCAGTAGCTCCCGCCCGCCAACCGTGCCGGGCCGCGAGTAGCGGTAGGTGCTGTAATAGGGCGCGTTTAGGTCAATCCAGGTGACCAGTTCGCGCCATTCATCGCGCGAGAGGTTGACTTTCGCGGGGTGGCCGCCGCGCAGCACCTCCACCAGGCGGCTGGCATGAGAACCATAGAACCTTGGTGGCCGTAGCGGCAGGGCAGACGAATGATTTGCCACCACGTAGTTGACCAGGCCCTTGCTCATGAGATTCTCGTAGGCGACGTTGAAGAGGTTTGTGCGGGCCGGGGAGAGGTCGAGGCCGCCGGCGGGGTGTTTGCCGCTGTGGCAGGAGAGGCAACGACGGCTGAGGATTGGTTGGACGTCGCGGATGAAGTCGGGGACGCGTGGGCCACCGGGGGGCGGGATGGGGCGCTGTGGCTCGCTGAGGAAGGCCTGACCCATTCGCGCCGGCGGCGCGGCATTGCGCGGCTCATGACAGCCGATGCAAGAGATGACCTGGCCGGGACGGATTTCCGTGAAGGCCCTCATGCGCTGAATTTCCATGAAGTTCTCGTCGAGGACCGAAAAATAGAGGGCCGTGTCGGCCGGGACGCGGAAGTAGGCCGACCCGTCAGGCGCCACCGGCACTTCGCCCAGAAGGCGCTTGAGGGCCAGGTGGCCGCCGTAGCTAATCAGGGGATGCTGCAGCCAAAGCCCGCTGCACTCGGCGGCTACGGGCTTGGGGATTTCCTCGACAACGCGCAGGTATTTGACGCTGCCCCGCGGGACGCCAGTGAGGCCCTGGTAGATGTCCAGCACCAGGAACGTACCCTCTCTGGTATCTGATTCGACGGGCGTCGGGATTATCGGCGGGCGTGGCCGCGGTTTTACGGGGACAGCCTCAAAGCACGAGATCTCTGGGTCGCGGTAGATGAGGTCGCGGTTGTTCCAGCGGTCCAGAAGATAAATTCCGTATCCTCGCGGGTCACGGTCGTCGGGGCCGTAGCTGTATGACACGATGTAGAAATCCTCGGACAAGGGACAGGGATTGCAGTAATAGCCCATTCGCGGGCGCTGCCAGCCGAAATGGCGCGGGGGCGGTATTTCGCGGGTGATGTTTTCGTAGCGCGCGGGGCTTGCGCAGGCGTCGGCGGGGTCAACCAGGGCGATGGCGCCGACGGCGATGGGCATGTGAGGGGCCAGGGTACAAATGAGCAGATTGCTGCCGGGGATGGCCCTCGGCTCCCAGAAGGTTATTGGCCCCCAGTGCTCGCCGGCGATGTGGCGTGGGTTGCTGCCGTCGGGATAGACAACCCACAGGCTCTGGTTATTGCCGAGCTGCTTGTCCACGTATTCCCACTTGCAGTACACGACGCGCCCGTCGGGCAGGACGCTGGGTGTAAAGTCGTTGACGGTATTGGCTGAGACGCAGCGCACGTTGCCGCCGTCGCCGTCCATTACATACAGCACGGAGACGGTAAATGCGTTGTGGCAAAGGACCACCCGGCGGCAGCGCGTGGAAACGAACATTATCCGGCCGTCGGGAAGATAGCATGGGTCAATATCGTCGTAGTCGCTGCTGGTGAGCTGGCGAAGGCCAGTGCCGTCCAGGTTGATTTCGTAGATGTGGCAGGGGCTGGGCAGGTCGCGCTTATACGAAAACAGTAGCCTGGTGGCGTCCCAGTACACGTCCGGGTCGCGATAGATGGCTGGGCCGGGCAGGCCAGTTGGGATTGGGTGTGGGGTGGCATCGGGCCGTACTGGCTCCAGGAGGCAGACGTCGCCGCCATAGCGGTGGCTACCGTCGAAGTAGGTTGTGTAGATATGGCTCGTATCGTAGGTGAAGCGGCGGACGAAAAGCAGTTGGCGGAAGTCGAGCAGGGGATTGCTGAGGGCGGCCCGGTTCTTCAGGCGGTAGGCGCGCACGTAAAGCTCGTAGAGAGCGCGGCCAGCCCCTGGCGAGGAGATTCCGTTGGCTTCAAGGCGTTCCAACTCGGCCAGGAGCAACCGGGCGCTGTCATCGAGATTTTTCCACTCAGCCCGGGCCTCACCAGAAGATGCCCCGTCCATTTTCTCGAAGCGGTCCACGAGAAACCGCGCATGTTCCAGCATTTTGCGGACGCGGGCCGGGTCCAGGGGGAGAGTATCCTGTTCGACGCGGTCAGGGCCGACCTGGACTGAAAGAGCCGCCTGCCAGCCGCCCGCGAGGTCATCCGGCTCGATTTGGGCCTCGACCTTGTATCGGCCCTCGCCCATTAGCAGATATTCGAGGATGCGCTCGGCGCGAGGGGCCGGGGGCGGGACTAGCTCGTAGGGCACCACCGGGTCGTAGTCCTCAGGCGCATCAACGAAACCGTCCGGGCGCACATAAGCCCCGTAGCCATACTTGCCAGGCTCCGGCCGGCCGCTCCAGCCGGGAGCAGTTTCGCGCATAGGGCGCGGGCGGCGTTTCCAGCCCTGCGGGAAAGGCTCCGAGGACTCGAAGCGAAAGCCCACAATGTGTGGGATGCACGGGCCGGGGCAGACAAATTTCAAAATGTGGCGGCCGGCCGTGATGTTGACTTCTGCTTGTTTCTCCCATCGGGCGGATGAGGTGTTGAAGCTGCCGGTGGTCGAGGAGAGGCCCCGCGTAAGGAGCGCATCGTCGAGGTACAGGTCAACAGGCCGACTGTCGGCTGAGGCATAGCGCGCCCAAAGGGCGTAGCGGGCCGTGACCGGAAAGTCAATGTCATACTCGGCTGTGTTGGGCGCAACGCCGCCATTTACCACGCACGGGGCAGCGTCCGCCCAGGCCATCCCAACTTCGTACACGGCCACGTTGCCGCGGTCAAACTCCCACGCGCCCACCTCGAAGCTATTGGGCGGCTCGTCAGCCCCCGCCAGCGCGACCGAAAAAACCAGCACCACCGGCAAGACTGCCACCGTGATGCTACCCATCCTGTATGGCGCTACGACAGCTCCCATTTCTCCACCGAGGCCGCCACCTCCCTGTGGACAGCTTTTCGGTGACTTTTGCGCGACCCGCCTTTGCGCATTTGGGCTTCCCCAACCAGTACAACCGTTGGGTTGGCAAAGATGACATCTTCCAAGGCGAGCAGCCCGCCAGCGTGCGTTTGGGGAAAGTCTCCTTTGAAAGGAGTTGTTCGCCAGAGCCTCTTCCTAAACTTTTTCGCAGCGTGGCAGCCGGATTTTTTTCGGTGCCGCAAGACTCTTTGATGGTCGCAGCAAGGGCTACAGGCCTCCGGCAAGCTTCTCCCTGCGCGCTGGACTGGCGTCCCCAAGGCGCACCGTAACCATTCCCGCCCCGACAATTGCTCCATGTCTGCTGAACTAACGACGCACCGAAAAACGCGTCCCGCGCAGAGAAACAGCTCCGGCGGACGAAAATGAAACCGGCACTTCTGTGCGGGCGTCTCCGGCCGCCAAATCTGCACCAGACAACCCGGGTATTAATGAGGAGGGGGCCACAGCGGATCCCTTTTTGTGCTGTCAGCCCCCTCCATCCCACAAACCATCCGACAAGCGCTATCCTGCAGATCCCTTTCCCAAATCTAATAACGCGGCGTCATAGACGCGCCAACGTGTTCCCTTCTCCACAGCTCCTAAGCCGTACCTAAGCTGCTTGCTCAGTCCGCGGACCTGCCGCACAGGGGCGTGCTGGTGGCCATGGCGTCAAGAGGCTTTCCTGCTCGTGCGGGCGGGCCTGTGCGAAAGCTTGCCTCCTCAATGGCACCACCGGCCGGCAGCAGCGCATGAAAACGGTCCCAAAGCTCACCGGAAGGTCCAAGCGCCGAAGTACCTGGGCTCCAGGAAGCCCATTGCCATGCCAGACCAGGCGGTGAGCTCGCCCGGCCCAGGGCGGGCGCGGCAAAGATTGACGTGCAACTGCGTGCCCGGCGTGGGGGCCGACATCTCAAGCGTCGCCCACGGTATCGCCATCTCGGCTGACCAGAAGTTCTCCCCTATTTTCGCCGCCGCGGTCCAGTCCGGGTCCCAGCTAAGGTCCGGCGTGTCGCTGTAGTGCAACCCATCCCATAGCACGCCCGCTGGATTTATCATGAAATGGTAGAAGCTCGTATCACTATTCGGCAGGCGGACCAGGAATTCTACGTCGTCGCCTGCCCAGACGGGGTCATCCCGACTCCGGCCGACAAGGGTCATTTTCTTCGGCTCTGGCTCGGCGCAGCGAAAGGCTATGTAGAGATTCTTGTCGTCATAGGTCGCCCAGGCGAGGGTTTCGGCTGCGGGGCCGCGGTCAGCCTGCGCGGCCAGTCGCACGAAAGGGTCCAGGGGCGTCACCTGCCGCCAAGTTTCATCGTCAAGGGCGCCGTCAATGACGGGCGGTGCAACCGAAGCCGGCAGCCCTGAAATCTCCGCCTGCCGCCGCACCAGCCGGCTCTCGAGCTCAGCCCGCGCCCGCTCTTCGGCTGCGCGGATGATCGGGGCCAGGTCAAAGCCCAGACCCTCACCGCTTTCTAGTTTGCGTCGCGCCGACCGGATGGCCTCTTCGCACCCCGGCGGTATGCGGTCATTCGTCCACCAGTTCATCTGCTCGCTGTAGCACCAGACGTACTCATCAGTCGTGGCCAGGGCGTAATAGCAGTTGTGCTCGAACCACTTGGCCCGCTCTTCTTCAGTCATGTAGTTGCCGTAGGTCTTGGTGTTTTCGCGCAGGCCGAAGTACTGGTCAATGTAAAGGGCCTGGGCGGCCTTCACCTGACGGCGGTACCGCTCCCACATGCCTGGGTCAACGAGCAACAGGGCCGCCTGCTTCATGAGGTGATAAGCGCTGAGGTGGTGTCGGCTGTCGGTGTAGTAATACGCGTTCTCGTTTCCGTCATGGATGACCACGTCCGACCCGGCCTCATCTAGCATCCCCATGAGGAAAGCGGGCAGGAGAGCGTAGCCTTCCTGGGAGAGTTTTTCGGCGCGCTCTGCCGGGTCCATGGCCCTGCACAGGTGCGGAAAATAGCAGAGCTGGAAAAGCGTGAGGAGCTCAAATTTGGGCATTTCCGCCTTTATTGCGCGGATAAACTGGGCTCCCCGTCGTCGTGCCATGGCCTCATATTCGGCGAAAGTCTTCTTGTCTTTGTGCAGGGCGGTGGTGTATGCCCAAGGGTTCGGGCCGTAAGGCTCGGGGTCCCATGCCAGGCCAACACAGCGCCCAATCCGCGCGGCTTTGGCATACATCCGGACGTGCTGCTCAATGGCCTTCCAGTGTGTGTCGTTGAACCAGTCCTGGTTCGAAGCAGCCCACATCATGATGAAGTTGTACTTGAACCGCCGCCATTTTATGGCGGCCAGGTCGGCGTAGTCCTTGTCAAACCGGTGGGGGGCCCAGAACTTCTCCTCGAAAACCGGTGTCAGAGGGCCGCTAAGGCGGAAGATAACCCCGTCGAAAGGCCGCTGCTCCATTTGGCGGATGTTCGCGCGGATAAAGGCCGGGTCCGATACGTCCCAGCCGTACTCGATAAGCTTCTTTTCGAGTTTGGGCACCGTGTCTTTCGTTGTTGGCGCCGCCGCGGCCGGGGACCCGAGACACGCCAGCAACACCACAGCAAGACAACCCAGTAAAGCACGCACTTCATTCCCCCCTTTTTGTGCAGTGTGGAGGAGTATTCTGCATCAAGCGGCACTCTCCTTTGTCCGGGCAGCGGCACGTAGGAGGATAAGCCAAATCTCAGCCATCTCGGCGACTACGTTCTTGGCTGGCAGATAACCGCCATACTCACAGGCGTCGTAAAGCGCGGCCACGCGGCGCACATGCTCTGGACGAAGGCCGAAAGCTGCTGGGGCGCGGCGTGCAAACTCCATCTCGGTCTCGTGGTCGGCGCGGCTGGTGCCAAGAGCGGAATAGAAAAGCTGAACGGCCCGCCAGACATGGCGGACGGCCACTGCAGGGTCGAGGCTGGCCGGGTCGGCGGCGGCAAAGATGTCAGCCCACGGGTCGCGGGGAAGCCCGGGCAGGGATTCGTGGCCGCCCCTGAGCCGGAAAAGGCCCGATAACCACCCAACCAGCCGCGCAAGCAAAGCTGCTATCACTCGAAAGGCCGCCGCGATTCGCCGCCGCTGCCACCAAAGGAGGGCAGCAAAGGCAAGGGCCGCCAGCACGAGCCATACCCACGGCGGGACCGTAGCCAAAGCTTGCGCCAGCGTTTCAATCACTTGCGCCGGGCCGCTGCCCCCTGCTCCCTCGCCAATGCCTTCGCTCCCGCGGGTACGCTCGTGGCCTGGCTGGGGAGCCGTCCCGTCGCTACCAAAGCGCCGGCCGCCCGGCCATGGGCCTATCCGGTCGCTCCATCCGCGCC
>JANZZA010000498.1 GCA_026419655.1 Armatimonadota bacterium
CGCCAGCCAGGCCAGGGCAGGATAACCCGAAAGTCCTCCAGGCACCTTGCCCCGTCAACTTCTACAATCACGGCGCCGTCTGGACCCACGTCTACCTTGAATTCCGCCCACCCAGGTACAGCGACCGCCGTGCATACAGCGACGAACCAGGCCCATAACCAGCAGTTCATGTTTCCCACCTCATCCTCTAAGGCCCGCCTAGCTTGACTACGTGGCTGGCGTCAGGTGTGCGCGCCCTTCCGCGGCACCGCTCTTCTAGCTTGGGGGACTCTTACTGACGGAGCTATAGATTCCTTCCGAAGCAAGCCTGCCTTTGCGTCCCTTCCAAAAGGTGAGCCTTCCAAAGCCATCGTTTCACGAGTGAATGTCGCCTATGCAGTATGGCTTGCGCGTGCAAAACCACTTCCGCGCGGGGGCTGGAAGCTGTGTCAAGGCGCGTGTTGCGGCAGCCGCAGACGGCTCGGCGAAAGTGGCGTTAAGTCTTCCGCTGCCTGATTTTCGCTGCGGGGAAGAGGATGTTATTGAGTATGAGGCGGTAGCCCGGGCTATGGCGGTGGAGTGAAAGGTCAGTGGGGGCCTCGCCGACCACGTGGGCGTAATCCTCGGGGTCGTGCCCGGCCAGGAAAGTGAATGTCCCCTTCCCGTAGTCGCCGTGGATGTACTTGACCTTATCCTGCCCCGGGAAGTCGCCCAGGACGATAACGGTATCCTTCAGGGCGCTTCGGCGAAAGGCAGAAGTTTGGCCGAGGAAATCCGGCACCGTGCCAGTTTGGCACTGCACGAGCATCGTGCATACGGGGTCTTCCTTGGCCGAGAACTCGAAGAGCTGGAAGGTCTCGCCTCGCGAGGCCAGGCCCGGGTTGGGAGGCTGCACGTCAATATCGGCGATTTCGGACATGGACGGGTCGGTGACAAGGCGGAAGTTGCGGAAGGCGAAGGTAGCCGTAAAGTCGAGCTTGCGGTCGGCGGCAGGGTCCACGGGCGTGCCGTCAATCTGCGGCGGGACAATATCTACGCCCCGCGCGGCGAGAGCCACGTCCAGGCTGTCGGCTGCCGAGCACATCGCAAACAGGAAACCGCCGGCCTCCACCCAGCGCGCAATCTCTGTTGCCACTGCCGCCTTGAGCGCCTGGACACTTGGGAACCCAAGCTCAGAAGCCATTTTCCGCGCGGTAAGGACATGCTGCTGGTACCACGTCTGGCTGCCGAAATGTGCCGCGAATTTGCCAAACTGGCCGGTAAAGTCCTCGTGATGGAGATGCAGCCAGTCAATGTCTTTGAGCGCGCCGGAAAGGATTTCCCTGTCCCAGAGTTTGCGGAAGGGCACGTCGGCGTAGGTCAGGGCGAGGGTTACAGCGTCGTCCCAAGGCTCCCGGTCAGGCGGGACGTAAACAGCGATTTTTGCAGCGCGGTTGAGCGTAATGCGTTCCATGTTTGCAGCGCGGATCTGGTTGTAAATCGCGCCTGCCTGGGCGGCGGTTATGGGCTGGGCCGAGACGCCCAGCTCAGCCGCCCGTGCCCGCACGTCGGCTGCGTCCGGCACCAGGAAAGACCCGCCGCGGTAGTTCAGCAGCCACTCGCACTGGTAGCCCCGGGACGCATCCAGGCACCAGTAGGTCAGACCATAAGCGCGCAGGTGGTCGCTTTGCACGCCGTCCATGGGGACGAGCAACCATGCCCCGCTGGCTGGACAGGCGGGCATTCCCAGCCCGGCCAAACTTGCTACCAGGCTCAATGCCGCGACTGCATTCCTGCATCCCGCGTGCCTCATCTTGGACGCATTATAGCCCATCCACAGGCTTCCGCGGCCGCCAAGAACAAGCAGGCTGTCGGCTCGTCTGGACGCTTTTTTGGGCCGGCGCCCA
>JANZZA010000560.1 GCA_026419655.1 Armatimonadota bacterium
GATGTGTATAAGAGACAGGAACTGGATGCTCCCGTTGGGAGCATAGCAAGTCCCCTCGTAATAGCCGCCGCTGCCAGAGATGTCAATGTCGAAGCCACCGCCGCTGCTGAGGGAATAGAAAAGAACATTGTTACGGGCGGGAGTGAAGTAGTGGTTGGAGCCAGAGACTTTGATGCGTCCTGTCGCGATGAAGGTTACGCCGCCGGCCTGGTAGTCAGAGCCGTCAATGGTGACATCGCCGTTGACGAAATAGACACCGGCCGGGATAACGCCGCCGCCCTTGATGTGGAACTTGCCATTGATGACATAGGTGTAGGGCTGGAAGCTGCTGGGACTGAGGGAAACGGGCCAATCGCGCGGGCTGGCCAGTTTGAAGAAGCCGTCAGCGTCGTGGCCAGTGCCGTTGAGGCTATAGGACTGTCCATAATAGACGCTGCCGTGAATGATGTGGTCTGAACCGCTGATCTCCACGCTCCAGTTGGCCACCAGGTCGCCCTCAATGACGCCCTTGCTACCTGCCCACTGAATACCATACGGGGCGGTCGTAAAGCGGCGGGCGAATATGGCAGGAAGTGGGGCAGAGACGTGATAACGCCATGCGACGGCGGAAGCTGAGGCCGAGTGCATGTGTGACCCGAGAAGCCTGGCAAAGGTCGAGGGCACGCTCCTGGTAGCTGCAACTCGATACAGGTGAGACGCCGAGTAGCCCTTGCCCTGGGTAAAGTTGTCGGTGTAGGGATGAGTTATGGTAAGGGTGTCTCCGCCTACTGAGTATGTCCGCGTGGCACCCGAGGCGCGGGTGAATCTTGGAATGACATCGAGGTTGGGAAAGGCATTGTGGGCATAATAAGAGGCGGCCCAGGAGATGGAGTCGCTGTCCGTGGTGGCCGCGGCGAGTGCCCCGGCATCACAGGCCTTCTGGATAGCTTCTTTGTTCACCAGAACCTGGCCTGCGTCCAGCGCCAGCGCCATTATCGCCACGAGACCTACCAAGGCTATGCTCAGCCAGGCCGACACAACTCCCGTTCTCGCGCGACTCATCCCTTGCGACGTGTACACTCGTTTCCCTGTGGACGCCCTTGTTTTGAGTGCCGAAGGGTATATCGGCGCCGAGGGCTTCGCGGCAGGTAAATGGAGCGTCGCAAGGTTTTTGCCTTTGGGCAAAAAACAAACAGCAGGTGGCTGCGCCTCGTGAAAGGAGCCGACTCGTGTCACACAGGGATTCGGGGAGAGCCTATTCTGTCTCGGCTTCTGGCTCCGTCAAGAAAGGCTCGGAGGCGTTGGGCCCGGGGCCCTCGGACCGAGGTTCGTAAGGATCAGTTACTTCGCGGCCGAGGACCTCGACGACCGATTTGCCCCGTTGAGCCGCGACCTTGCGCGGGTCACGCAGGGACTTAAGCGCCTCGAAAGTAGCCTTGGCGCGGTTGAATACCGTACCCTCTCCCAGCGATTTGGTCAGTACGTCACGGATGCCGCTGACCTCAATAATCTGGCGCACGGCGCCGCCAGCGATGATGCCTGTGCCCCGTGAGGCTGGCTTGAGGAGCACCCGTGCCGAACCACACTTGCCGACAACCTCGTGGGGAATAGTATAGCCGTCGAGTGGCACGCGGATCATGTTTTTCCGCGCGCGCTCCCGAGCCTTTGCGATGGCTTCTGGCGCGTTGCGAGCTTTCCCAACGCCGAGGCCTACCCGCCCCTGACCGTCACCAGCAGCCACCACGACCCGCGTGCTGGATATGCGCCCACCAGCCACGGTCTTCCGCGTGCGGTCTACTCTTACCACGCGGTCCTCAAACTCGTCCTCACTTTCGCGAGACCTAAGCCTGAATTCCTCAGCCAACGCACACCCTCCGAGTAAAGCATTAGCCCGCACTCAGGGCGGGCAGCGTTAAACAGCATAGCAGGCATAGGCTGAGCGGTCAACAACCTTTTCCGCCGCGGCACGGTCATTGCAAAGGCTGTGCTGGTGGATTACCATGATTTTTGACCAGGGGGTGCGACTATGACGAAAGCGAAAAGGTGTGCTTCGGCGGTCTTGGGCTTGGTGGTTGGGGTGATTGCCAGTTACGGCGCGGGACGCCTGGTGCGGATGGCAGGGGTGGGGCCGCCGGCGGCTTGGGCTGAAGAGGTTGGCCAAGGCGCGGTTCTTACCGCCACGGTGGAACGCGTGATGGTGGGGGACCGTGAGGCCGGCATTGTCAAGGTCAACGCGGTAGAAGTCGTGGCCATCAATTCGCCGGCCGGCGGTTTGACAGGCTACGAGCGGGCGATTGTTTTGGCCAAACGCCTCAATGATGTCTTCGCGGGCAGCGTTGTCCCAGACGATTTCCGCGCAGATGTTGTCCAGGGCATGAATGTTGTCCTTTACAAGGACCAAGTGCTCGTCACTGCTGACCAGGCAGAAGCCGAGCTGGTTGGTGTCCAGAGAGCCGAGCTGGCGGAGCAGTGGGCGGCAGCGATCCGCATGGCCGTACGCCAGGCCCTGGGACTCCCACAGCCAGGTGGTACAGAACAGGCCCAGCCACCCGCTGAAGCCGCGGGCCAGCAGCCGACGGAAGCGAGTCAACAACAGTCGCCTGAGGAGGGCCAGCAGCCTCCCGCGACTGGTCAGGAGCAGCCGACTGAGGCCGGTCAGGAACAGCCGACTGAAGCTGCAGGAGAACAGCCCGCCGGAGGAGCGGGCCAGACTGCTCCGGCTGAGGCAACTGTAAAGGAAGAGTGGACCCCGGCTGAGCCTTACGACGAGAAGGACGTGTTTGTCCTCAGTGTGGGTGAGGGCAAGCGGTTGGGTGTGGCCCGGGTCAAAGGCCCGCGGAGCCGCGTAAACCAGGTCAAGGCTGTTGCTCTTCTCGAAACGCACTACAAGAACGCCCTGGAAGTCGAGATTTACGTGCCCATCTCTACAAGCGTGCCAGGTAAAAGCATCGCGCGGGTACAGGGGGTCGGCGTGGTTGGCGTAGCAATGTACCAGATTTCCGGAAAGAGCTGAGCTGCGCACTATGACCACGGGGGGAAAAGAAAATGAGAGGCAAAAGGACAACCGTCGTTTTGGTATCGTCGCTGCTAGTGTGGTCGTTTCTGCTTGGCGTGGGCACTCCGCCTGCGCCCGTGCGGGGCTTCGACCTTGGCGGCGGCATCGGGGACCTGATAAAGATTTTCGGCATCGGCTGGGTCGTCACCCGCTTCGCTGGCGACATAGATCGCTTTATCAATAGCGTCCTTGGCCAGCGCGGTGCTGCTATCGAGGGCATGACCAAGGTTGTGCCGGTCGTCCGCGTCGGCAAGGGTGGCACCGCCGTCGGGGCTGTCCAGGTCATGGGACCGCCGCAGCAGGTCAAGAAGGTCCAGGCCGTCGCGGAGGTAGAGCTCGGCATCGGGCGGCTTCGCGGCCGCGGCCTGGTGCCCATCGCCACAAAGACGGCTGAGGGCAGCACTCTTAAGGGCGTCGGTGGCGTCGGTGTGTCGGCCAACATTAAGTTCCCAATCTGACGTTTGCCCAGCACGGTAATATGCGCCCGCCGGTCCGAAAGAGGGCTGGCGGGCGCTTCGCTGAATATTGGTGCGGGCCGCTTCGAGGCCTAAAACTTCTTTACCTCACGGAGAGGATAGGAATGTCCAACCTCAAGATCGCGATCATGGCCGGCTGTCTGCGGATGGAAGAAGACGCCAGCCTGCGGAAGGCTAAGGAGATGGGCGCCGACGGTGTCCAAATCGGCTGTCCTGTGGAGTTGGATGCTCAGGGCCGTGAAGATTATGCCCGCAAAATCCGTAGCTTCGGCCTGGAAATCTCTGCCGTATGTTGTTGGGGCGGCGAGGTTGACCTTGGTGAAGACGGCGCCGAGCCTCATGTCGAGTTTGGCAAGCGCGTCCTCGAGCTTGCCGCCGATC
>JANZZA010000597.1 GCA_026419655.1 Armatimonadota bacterium
TGAAGATTATGCGCAACTTCATCGGAGGCGCTTGGGTTGATGCTGAGGCCGAAAGGCGGCTGGACGTAGAGAATCCGAGCACGGGCGAAATGATTGCCCAGGTGCCAGTGTCTAAGGCCGCCGAGGCCGACAGGGCTGTCCATGCTGCCTATGACGCCTTTGGACAGTGGAGCTGCACCCCCGTGGGCCGCCGCGTTGAACATTTGCTGCGTCTCCTGGAGCTTCTCCGGCACGAGGAGGAGGTACTAGCACGGCTCATTGTCGAAGAGAATGGCAAGTCCTTGGCCGACGCCCGCGCCGAGATGAGGCGGGCGCTGGATAACCTGGAGGTGGCTTGCGGGGCACCTGTGCTGGTCCAAGGGGACAAACTTGTAGGGGCCGGCCCGGACATTGACGGCGAAGTCCTGCGCATGCCCCTTGGCGTTTTTGCGGTCATCTGTCCCTTCAACTTCCCCGCCATGGTGCCTTTCTGGTTCTTTCCCTACGCCCTGGCAGCCGGCAATACCGTCATCGTCAAGCCGTCCGAGCTAGTCCCCTGCACAATGCAGCGCATCACACAGCTTATCGTCGAGGCCGGATTCCCGCCGGGAGTCTTCAACCTGGTTAACGGCGATAAGGATACGGCAACCGCGCTGATAGGCCACCCTTTGCTCGTGGGGGCATCCTTCGTCGGCTCGACGGCCGCCGCCCGCCAGGTAGCCGAGCGCTGCGTCCGTAACGGCAAGCGCTTCCAGGCCTTCGGCGGGGCCAAAAACCACCTCGTAGTGATGCCCGACGCCCACATCAGCGAAGTCATCCGCAACATGATAACTTCCTGCTACGGCTGCGCGGGCCAGCGGTGCATGGCGGCGTCGGCCATTGTCTGCGTGGGCGAGGAAACTTATCGCGAGGTGTGCGAGCTTTTCGTCGAGTCATCGCGGCAGGTCATAGTGGCCAACCCACTCGACCCAGCGGTTGCCGATGAGCCAATGGTTCTCGGCCCCGTTATTTCGGCGGCGGCCCGTGACCGCATTTGCCGGCTTATCGAAACCGGCGTGGCCGAGGGCGCAACCCTCGCCCTTGATGGCCGAGGCGTAAAGGTGCCTGGCTGCGAAAACGGCTACTTCATAGGCCCGACGGTGCTGATGGACGTGCGCCCAGGCATGACCGTCCACACGACGGAAATCTTTGGCCCCGTCGTCGTGATGCTCAAGGCTGAAAGCTTCGATGAGGCTGTCCGCATTATCAACGAGCACCAGTACGCCAATGGTGCATCAATCTACACCCAGAGCGGCTACTGGGCACGGCGGTTCAAGCTTGAGGCGCGCGTTGGGATGATTGGCATCAACGTAGGTATCCCGGCGCCCGTGGCCGCCCTGCCCTTTGGTGGTATGAGGGCTTCGAATCTTTCCGACATCAAGACGCAGGGCAAAACAGTCCTGCGCTTCTTTACCGACGAGCGCGTTATCACCGAGCGCTACTGGCCGGAGGAGGAGCAAAGCGATGGCTGAGGACCGGATGAGAGCAAGGGCGCAGGCTTTGGCGGCGCACGGCACGATTGCAAAGGCGGTGGCTGCCGGAGCCATGAAGCAGTTTGACGACGTTTCCGTCTCCGAGGCCCTGGTGCTGGGCCTATATAACCAGGGAGTGCGCAAGTACGTAGGGATATTCGGCCACGGCTCGACGGACATCGCCGAAGTGCTGAGGGTGTATGAAGAAGAGGGGCTGGTGCGGATGTGGAACGTCCGCCATGAGACGGCCGCCGCCCATGCAGCCACGGCCCTCAAACTTCAAACGGACGAGACCGCGGCAGTCGTCACTTCCATCGGGCCGGGTGCGCTGCACGCCTTTGCCGGCTCCCTCACGGCGGCCTCGAATGGCGTCGGCGTCTACCATATCTACGGCGATGAGACCACCCACGACGAAGGCTTTAACATGCAGCAAATCCCTAAAGACGAGCAGGGCCTCTACCTTAAGCTCTGCTCCGTGATGGGCAATGCCTATGCCCTTTACGAGCCGTGGTCTATTTTTGCGGCGCTCCGTCGGGGAGCCGTGCACGTGGCCAGGCCGTGGAGCGGGCCTTTCTTTCTTCTGGCGCCGATGAACGTCCAGCCTGTTGTGCTGCGGGACTGCAATCTCCTGGAGCTGCCGGAAGCGGTCAAACTGCCACAGGCGGTTTGCGACGACGAAAGCGTTTACCAAAAGGGGTGCAGACTGGCCAAAGCAGCCCGGCGCACCACCATCAAGCTTGGGCGGGGCGCCCGCGGCTGTGGCCGTGAGATCGTTGAGCTTGCCTACCTGCTGGATGCAGCAATCGTGGGCGGGGCGGACTGTGCCGGTATCGTGCCTCATTCAGAGCCACGTTACATGACCGTTGGCGGCTCGAAGGGGTCGCTGTGCGGAAACTACGCGATGAACGAGGCCGACCTGGTGGTTGTTGTGGCCGCGCGGGCTGTGTGCCAGTGGGACTGCTCTGGCACGGCGTGGAAAAATGCCCGGCATATCATCAACTTCAATGTGGAGCCTCAGCACGCGGCCCACTACAACCGCAGCCTGGCCATTCTCGGCGACGCGCGCGAAAACCTGCGCCGCTGGATGGAGGTCCTTAAGAGTGAGGGCTTCGCGCCAGCCAGCGGAGATTCGGAGTGGGCGCAGGCGCTTTTCGCCAAGCGCGCC
>JANZZA010000670.1 GCA_026419655.1 Armatimonadota bacterium
GATTTGCTGAGGGCCGAAGTACAGGAAGCCCAGGCATTGCTTGAGGCCGGGCGATGGCGCGAAGCTCGCCACCGACTGCGCGAGCTGGCTCGAGAGCACCCCGGACAACCCATTGTCCTGGCGGCCCTGGGCGACTGCTACGGGGCGGCAGGCCGGTGGCGGGAAGCGGTATACTGGTATGAGCGCTGCATAGACCAGCGATACGATCCCGAGGTTGCCTCCAGGTTGCACAACGCGCGGGCGCACCTTACAGAGGCGCCAGCGCGGCCGCCCACGCCAAGGCTCATTGCTGCGGTGGCCCTGTCTTTCATTGTGCTTTGCGGAGCAGTAGCGGCCCTGGTGTTCCTATCTCGCCCGGCGAGGGTCCGGCACCGGCCAATGCCGGTAGGTGAACCATCGCCGGTCTTGCAGCCGGGCGAGGTGGCCGCCCCGCAAAGGGCCGCCGCTGAAAAGCCACAACCGGCGCCTGCGCAGCCACTCCTGCCAGGCGCGCCGGCGGTAATCCAACCCCAGCAATTGAGGCCCCCGCAGTCTCCAGCTCAGCCGGGGCCACAACCTTCGCCCGCATCACAAGGGCCCAGACCAGCTCCTTCCTTCCCCGTGCGTATCACTCACCGCGTGGAAGCTCCAGCCACCGATGAAGATTATTTCCTTACCCAGGTATTGGAAGCCCTCTCATGGCCTGACGGCACACCGATGTCTGGCGAGGCATTGGTTGTCTCCGACCCGGTGGCCGGCCATGCCTTCGTAACTCTCAGCATACCGCGGTCGCTCACATCCAATAACCTGGCTCAGGTCACACTCGAAACGGCCTTTGCCGCTTGCGTGGCTCTGACAAAGAGCAGTTCCTGGCTCAACTATGTATCGGTGAGGACCCTTTACACGATGGGCGGCGGCGCCGAAAAACCACGGACCGTTGTAGCCTTTCGAGGCGACACCAGCCGACAGATAATCGAAGAATGGCAGCGGGCTCAGCGCATGCCGTCTCTGGAAGAGATGTGGCGCCAGGTCTTTGCTAACCCGTGGTGGAATCCCGACGTACCGACGGGGATGACGCCGGCAGGCCAGTAGCCCTAAGAGATGTCACCCCAGCAGGCAGGTGAGCAGCTCTGCGTCCCACCCAAGTCAGTCTCGTGGCCATAGACCTCGACGGCACTCTGGTGAGAAATGACGAAAACCGCGTTGAGGCGGAGGACGCCGAAGCAATCCGCAAAGTTCAGGCTGCAGGCGTACACGTGGTGATTGCCACCGGCCGGCCACACAAGTCCGCAGAAGAACTGTTGCGGCGCATAGGCCTGCCAGACGCCTACGTCATCTCCTTCAATGGTGCCATGGTGAAGCGGTGCGGCGACGACAAACCCCTGATGCACCTGACGCTGTCTCCTGAGCTGGCTCGCGAGGTCGTTGAGATGGCCGTCCACAGGCACCTGTACTTGCTATACTTCTCTGGTGACGAAATCTACGTCACCCATATGAGCAAGTGGGGCTGGATTTACTGGAAGCGTACGGGACTCAGGCCAGAGCCGGCAGGAGACCTGCGGGGCATACTGTCCGCCGAAGCTACAAAGATTGTCATGATGGATGAGCCGGAGCGCCTGGCGCGGCTGGCTAAGGAATGTGAGCAGCGCTGGTCGGGCAGACTCTACGTCACACCGTCGCGCCCCGACATCCTGGAGTTCATGCCCTTGTCAGCCAACAAGGGGGCCGCCCTTAGCTGGCTGGCCGAGCGGCTTGGCGTGCCCTTAGCGGAGACTCTAGCACTGGGTGACAGCCGCAACGACATACCGCTGCTTGAGGCCGCTGGGTTCGCAGTGGCGATGGCCAGTGCCGACGACACGACAAAAGGCTGCGCCGATATGGTGGCCGCAGACGCGCAGGCGCCGGTGGCAGAGGTACTGCACAAACTGGTCCTGGCTGGGAGTGCAAGACCCAGTTGATGACGCCACCGGACTGTCGCCGCCGCCCCCTTTGCCCCTAGCTTTGGCCGCCGTGAACCCAACCGAGGGAGGCTAGGTGGACCGGCTGACCATCAGCCGAGACGAGCTCTGCTCCTGTCCCGGCCTCCAGGTGCCCGATAACAGTCAGACGACACCCCAGCCTGGCCAAGTGCGCTTCAGCCGAGCTTAGCTCGTTGGGGGGAATAGCCAGCAAGAGCTCGTACTCCTCGCCGCCAGCAGCCACGAAAATCAGCGGGTCCGTTCCCAATAGCCTTGCGGCCTCCTCTACCCCATCGAGCACTGGCAGGTGCGGCGCCTCCACAACGGCACGGAGGCTGCTCGCGGCAGCCAGCCGCGAAGCGTCAAGCATAAGCCCATCGCTGAGGTCTATCGCTGCATGGATGTCAAGCTCAGCGAGAGATAAGGCCTCGCGGATGCGCGGCGTCGGAGACACGAAGCGCTCCCGCAAGACTGGCCACAGGCTGCAGTCCTGCGTGCGACCAGCCTCCAGCAGGGCCACGGCGGCGGCAGGGCCACCTATCTGGCCGGTGACGGCCAGCAGGTCGCCTTCTCGGCCGCCCGAGCGCAACCACGGCTGCCCGGTCACCCTCCCCACAGCTACGACGTCGGCGAAGAACACGCTGGAAGCTACGGTGTCGCCGCCCTTTAGCTGGGCAGAGAACTCGGCCGCCGTGGCCGCGGCCCCTTCCACGAAGGCCTTTACATCCTCGGCCGAAAGGCCTGCAGGTAAGCCCACGCTAAGGAAGACTCCTTCAGGCTGCGCACAGACTGCGGCAAGGTCGCTGAGGCACCCACGCACAGCCCGGCTACCTACCTCAGCCCAGGAAAGCCACTGGCGGCGAAAGTGGACGTCTTCAACGACGGCGTCGGTGGTAAGCGCTAAGAGTAAATCCCCGCACGGCAGGAGGGCGCAGTCGTCCCCGATGCCTTCTCCCGGACGCGCCGGAGGATAGCTTTTCACCAGCCAGGTAAGTAGCTCGGCTTCGTTCCAAGAGCCCTGCGTAGAGGACAAGACCCTCACCGGGCCTCCCGTGCGACAGGGGCGCAAGGGGATACGCGCTTCAGGGCGGCTCGGAGATTGGCTGCCCATACCTCAGCCAGCGCAGCGGTGGTCAACTTGGCAGCCCGCGCGTCGTCAGGTGTTGCTTCCACCACAAGTATACCGTCGGCGAATACCCCAACCCCGTTGGCCGTGGGAGCACAAGTCACGGTCCTGGCACAGCGCGACATAGCCTCAACCACCTGTTGCTCCACAGCAGCCCCTCGCCCCTTCAGGCTGGGGTAGTTGGCGGCCGTCCGCAGGCGGAAAAGCAGACAGTTGTTGACCGCTACCTGGTACACGGCAAGAGCGGACTTGCGAGCGCCAGGGACCACCTTCGGCAGGTTTTCCCGCAGAGCACGCGCCCACATGCTCGCCAACTTTGCGCCACTACCGACACCCCACGCGGCCACGTCGCTCGGATAGACGGTTATGATGCGCACAGGGCCGACGTAAATCGTTGGCTTGGCTCGTATCCACTTGATAAGCACAGGACCGGTCAACCCTCGGCTCAGCACTTCCGTTATCCGCAGGTCAGCGATGTATCCTCGCTGTGCAACTGTGTATCCGGCAGCCGGCGCGCGCACAATGAAGAAACTCACACCGTTAACGCCAACCTCATAGGACGCGACGGACAGATTCTCCGGCAGTGCAGGCTTCTCAGCCGCACTCCCCCATATCACGACTTCCTCAGCCCCTCTTTGCGCCACAGCCAAACTGCTGGCCGTCGCCAAGACGATACAGCAAACCGCTGTGGTGAAGCGCATAGACCTCGCCTCCCTTGTCCCCCTTCGTGGGCCCAACACTAACCTGGAGTTATTGCTGCGCTGTGACGCCACCAAAGCGCCGCTGCCTCCGGCTATATTCCACCAGAGCGTCGGCCAGGTGCTCCTCACGGAAGTCCGGCCACAGCACCGGCAATATTATAACCTCAGAGTAGGCAACCTGCCACAAAAGAAAGTTGCTGACCCGAGTTTCTCCACCCGGTCGAAGCAGCAGGTCGGGGTCGGGCAGGTCAGGCTGATACAGATGCTGAGCAAAAATCGTTTCGTCAATGCTGGCCGGGTCAAGGTCACCGGCGGCTGCCCTGGCTACTATGTTTCGGGCCGCATCCACTATCTCAGCCCTGCCGCCGTAATTGACGCAGAGGTTAAGAATGAGACCAGTGTTGTCCGCCGTTCGCTCTTCGCCCTTTTGGAGAATCTGCTGCAGATACTCAGGCAGCTCTACAAGCCTGCCTGATGCCCGGAAACGTACGTTGTTTGCGTCCAGTTCCGCCAGTTCCTCCTCGAGGGCCGTAGCGATGAGCCGCAAGATGGCGTTGACTTCCTCATGCGGGCGACGCCAGTTCTCGACGCTGAAGGCGTATAGCGAAAGCACTTCTATCCCTATGGCAGCGCACGCGCGGACAGTCCTCTTCGTGGCTTTCCGGCCCTCGAAGTGACCCTGGATGCGGGGCAGCCCACGCTGCTGCG
>JANZZA010000184.1 GCA_026419655.1 Armatimonadota bacterium
GTTGATGAGCGGGGACGGGTCGGCCACGTGAGCGGCCAGGTAAAGGCCTTCGTCGTTCCATCGCAGCCAGAACCGCGCCCGCAAGCGGTCATCGGTTTTTATCTCGGCGACGGCCGGCATGCTTGTCCATTCGTTTAGGTAACCGTCAGTCGCGGGTGTCTCAACTACTGGCGGGACATGCGCGATTTTCGGGGCTTCTCGCACCGCCGCTTCCGCCCGGCGCGTCAGATATTCCTGACATGCGGCCAGTTCACGGTTAGACACCTCGACGCGGGCCGAGAAGCGCCGACACGTACCCAGCCCCTCGATTTCGACGATGCTGCAGTGGTGGTGGCCGCAGCACAAATAAAAGCGGCCATCAGACGTGCCGGTGAAGGTCGGGCCGAAGCACTCTTCCTGCAGAGTTAAGTTGTCCAGCAGCGTGCCTCGGGTGGCCTGTGGGAAGATGCCCCAGTTGGGGGCGGCGCGGCAGTCCTTGAAAAGCGTCGCCACGAGCAGGCCGTCGGCGGTGAAAATATAAAGCTCGCCCTTGTTGCCGTTGGTGGTGAAGACCGGGCCGAGGTTAGGCACCTCGGCGCGGCCGATGCAGCGCGAGGCCCCAATGACGCGGCCTGGGGCTGCCGAAGGTGCATGGTGGGAGCCGTGCACACCCGGCCAGGGGTTGGGATAAGTCCAGCCCACGGCGCCATCTTTCGCGACCCCGAGGATGGGATTTGCAACCACAGCCACCATCGCGTTGGGAAGGGCTGCCAGGCTTTGGTAGGCGTCGCAGGGCAGCGGGCCCAAGGGCTCGGCCTTGTGGAGGTCGTAAACCGGAGCGCCCTTCGGCGTCCAGGATGTGACTGGGAGCCGCCAGATGCCTGGCCCGCCAGCCATGTAGATGGTCAGGTCGTCGCCCATCAGGTTGCCCCAGTAGGTAAAGAGCCGGTTGACTTCCTGGCCGAACCCGGGGTTTTCATAGAACTGGACTTCGTCGGCCTGCATGAGGCCGTCGCCGGAGAGGTCGGCCCAGGAGAAGTTGTAGCGAAAGGGGTCGCGGTCGCCGAGGGCTTTGAAGAATTCGTCGCGAGAGAGGCGGGCGCCGGTAGCGTAGGGGTTCCTGCCGGCGCCGCCTGTGGCCCATTCGCACGTGCCAACGCAGGCCAGAGGGATGACGCCATCCCCACCGCGGTCTTCGGTGATTAATGTGTAGCCTGTGTGGAGGTGGTAGTCGTAGACCATGAACTTGCGCCCGCGGAAATAGACGGGGCGGTCGGGGGTATAGCCGCCGAAGATGTGGGCGTGGGCGGCGTCGCCCATGCGGTAGAAGATCCTTGCCAGGCGCCAATCCCCTGTCTTCCAGTCGAGGGAAAACTCCATGCCCTTGTAGTAGAACTTCGTTTTGTCGCGCGGGTCGAGCCAGCCACCGCCGCCATATTCCGGCCCGCCGAGAAACTCTGCTACAAGCTTTCCGCTAGCAGGCTCGCAGACAGAGACTCGCTTGGGCTGGTAATCTTCCTCCGCGACCCAGAGCCGGCCGCGGTTATCTACGGCAACGCCGGCAGGATTGCCCATGCGCTGGGGGTTATAGGCGCCAACGCTGCGACCGCCTGGCTCGCCGGTGGTGCGCAGGAGCTTGCCCTCGGTCGAGAAGACCTTTACTTGCTGGGCGGTTCCCCTGTCGCTCACATACACTGTCCCTTCGGGACCCAGGGCGAGCCCACAGGGCTGTTCAAGCTCCGTCGCGACGAGGACCTTGACTCCACCGGAAGCGGGGTCTAGCTGCACCACCCGCGTGCCGGAGATGGCGAGAAGGATGTTCTTCTTCGCGTCAGCGACTAGCTGGCCTGGGGCGTCTATCTCGAATTGGCCGATTATGGCCTTATCGGCGTCTGCGGTCCGCCCTTGCTCGTGGACACTGGGTTTGGGCTGGTACACTTCCAGCAACCGGTCCATGTCGTAGGCAACTACCTGGTTGCGGGCCCGGTACGACGCGAAAAGCGTGCGGCCAAGCACAGCAATCCCGCTCAGGCCAGGGTCGGCGTCACCGTAGGGGTACTGCAGGATTCGGCGGAAGGAATAATTGGCCGGGTCTACCTCGGAGACGACAACCTGCGGGCCAAGCCAGCCGCCAGAAGAGCCAACGTAAAGCCTCCCGTTGGCGGACGTGAGAAACGCTGCGCCGGCTAAGTCAAGCCATTGCGTGCCCCAGAGTTTGCGACCGTCCAGGTCGAGGGCCATGATTGTGTGGCCGCTTTCTGCCACAACCGCCCCAACAAAGACGCGGTCGTCCAAAACAGCCACGCTGCAGGGTGGCGCATGGTCGGAAAGCCAGCCACCTGTCCCGTCGGGCGTCAGCCACGGCGTTCGTCCAGACCAGTACACCGTGAACTGGTAGCGCAGGTGTAGGGGAGCGTGGCTGACGCCGGAAGCCTGGTAAATGCCGGGCGGCACCAGCCTGCCGGCATCATCGCAGCCATCCCACCATTCCACATTGTCGCCGGCCTTGCGCGACACGCCGGCCAACAGATTCCGCACCCGCCGTCCCCGGGCGTCGTTGATGGCTATTGTCACCTCCCCTGCTCTGGGCAGGCGGTAACGCACAGCAATGGGCGGATGCTCAGAGGCCATTGCGCGAGGTCCTGGCGGCGGGCCTTCGCCCAAGTCTTCGAGGGCCAGAATTTCCCCAATCCAGGCTATATGCCGGCGCTGGCCGTCGGCCGTGACCCAGGCGATGTCGGGGTTTTCTGTCGTCAGCGGCTCGATGATGCGGATGCGGAGAGCCTTGGTGGATACCGGGGCAACAAAAGGAATTGCGAAATCGGTGTATGGGGGCCGCCACCAGACCGGCGCTTCCGCACGGGCGAGCTCAGTCCAGGCCGTCTCGGGCGCGAGGGACGGACTGATTGCCGCCAGACCCTGGTAAGCATCTACCGCCACGCGCTTGCCGAAAACGTTCACCAGCCATACGCCTGAGATTTTTCGCGGCTCGGGCCAGGCCAGGATTGCCCACTCGGGGTCGGCCTCGGCGATGTGGCGGCTTTCCGGGCGGGCATTTTTCCACTCGGCGAGGGTGCCGTCGGTAAGACGGTGTGGCCCCCACGCTTCCATTTGCGCTGCGTCGGCTGCAGGGTAGCTGTCCACTTCAATCCGGGCGTCGCGGGCATGGTTGTAAAGTCGCCCCGCCAGGAGAGCCAGGCCAGCTATTCGTGTCGGCTCAGCCTGCGCAGGCGGCTTATCCAGGCGGGCCGTTAAGCGTATCGCCCGGGTCTCGACGCGGGGCGGGAAAACCACCGCACGGAAGGTCCCTCGTGCTGCTGGCTCGTCTACAGTTATCCACTGGCGCTCATCGTCCACGTTGCCGGGCGCAGGGGCGTCGGGCCGCAGGTAGCTTACCACGCAGCCGTCCAAGTCCCCAATGATGGTGCCGATGTGCACCGGCCGGCGGAAGACAATACGGAAATGGCGCACGGTCTGCGTCGAGGCTGCGGTGCACCAGGAACTATGCGGTGGGATGGGCAGGCGAAGGTGCAGCGTGCCCGCCAGGATGTCGCGGGTGGGGATGTCGAAGCCCTGGACAGTCGGGTTCGCGCGGAAGGGATGAGGTGGAAACTCACTTGTGGCCTCATAGTCCCAGTCGGTTTCCACCAGTGCCGGCGCGAAAGGTTGGGGCGACTGACCGGCCGCGGGGTAACACAGGCACGACACCACCGCGGTAGCCAGCACTGGACAGCAAAGGACCACGCCCTTCCCCTGGGTCATTCCGTCACCCCCTGACCCTCTTCCTCCGACGCCATGCCTCACACTGGTTCAAAGGTGGATGAACCTCACCCTGGTAGCAAAAAGGCATCGTCCTGCTACATCAAGGGCTTCACGTCAGGCCAGCCTGTGCCTCGCCTGGAAAATTCCGCTACCGCTTTTCTCCCAAGGGACGCTTTGGGAAAGAGTTTACTCTGCATCCTCCCCAAACTTATACGCGCTGTTTTCAACGCACACGCCGATTAATGGAGACCAGCCTGCCATGGCATGGACACCTGGCCGCGGAGGTCTCGCCGACGCCCGCTTTCCGGTCAGGGCTACTTGCGTAGTTTTCCTTCGCCGGAGCGGCCAAGCTGAATTTGCTTGTACTCCACGCGCCCGTGATAAGCCAATTTGACGGTTAGCCAGGCGTCCACGTCATGGGGCGTCTCAACCTCCCAGCGCACCTTTCCGCCAGCCGGCACAACCAGGCGCTCGTACCGCCCCGGCATTTCCGCTAGGGCCGCTGTCTCGACCAGGTGGCCCCAGAGCTCATGGGGTGCTATCGCAAAGGCGTCCACGTTGATGTCTTGTGGATAGTCACTCGCGACAGTGACGACTACGCTGTGACGGCGCCGGCAGAGCCTCACGTCCCATGAGAGTTTGGCCGGCTCGCCTATTTCCATCACTGCCTCATAGGTCTGGCCGTCGTGCTCGATCTGGGCCTTCACCGTTCCGCGGCGGAGCTGCGTCTCGAAAGTGAGGACTGCCGGGTACGTGGCGCTGGATCTTGGCGGCAAATCATAGGGTATCTCAGCCGGCTCTGTGCGCCAGCCCTCCGGGAGCACGAAGCGCACCTTCCCGCGTACCGCCGTCGTCAAGTTGTTCACCAGCCCGACGCAGAGCGTATTGACCGTGTATCCGCCCTGGGGCACGTGGGTATCCGTGCGTATCTCGCCGCGCAAACTGAGTCCAATGGGTGCGGCTCCCAGCGGCTCGGCGTGCAAGTTGTGCTGCCAGTGGGCAAAATAGACCGGCTGGGCCGGCTCTACTCTCCTACCCAGGTCATCCTGCCCCAGGTCAACATCTGGCGCTTTGACTTCAAGCGCCAGCGTCTCAATGCGGAAGGGTGACAGCCTCGCGCTTAGTACTCCGTCCCGTAGCCTGGCGGGGCCAATCGGCTCTTCCAGCAGATTGGTGCGCTCTGCCGTGTCCAATCCCGTGAACCAGCCAATCTTCACCTGTGCAGGAAAGCCCGTCGGCTCGTACATGCGCACCACCAGACGCCGGAGCGGTTCCTCTGGAACCGGCTCATGGGCTGCGAGCGGGAACCCTGCGGGCTTCAGGGTCGTGACAATGACATCTCCGTCGAAGGGCATGAAACTCATCTCAGGCGGCAGCGGCCCAGGTCCCGGCTCTGCCTGAACCCATAGGAGCCGGTTGTTGTACTCATAAGCCGCCCACGGCACTCGCCCTTTGCGCCAGTCGCCCTCGTGCGGGTAAAGGGCATACTCGAAGCGATGGGTCTTATGCTCGGCCACGGGCTTCCAGTGAAAATGCGCCCGGGACCAGCGCACCGAGTGCATGAAAATCAACGCCAGGGTGTCGTTATTCTCCACCGACGCCAGGGGCGTGCCGCGATTCAGGAGAGCCACCCCGTAGTCGTCCAGTTGCTGCGGTTCATCGGCGGCGTTGGCGTCAGGCGGCAGGCTGGCCTGCGCCGACTTTTCTATCTGTCCAGCCAGGTCTGCCACGGCCCTGCGCAGCTCTTCCAGTGACGATGCGCTGACGATGACCGTCGGCAGGGGTGGCCACGGGTGGGGCGTCGGCTGCTCCCACAGGTCCATTTCGATATCCCGTTCCAGCACGAAGCGGACGGCTGCACCCTTTGCTTTTCGTTCTGCCCGCAGGCTGTCGGCCACTTTCGCCGGCAGCTTTTCAAGCAGTTGGCGCAGATATAGATTTTCTTCGCCCACGTCGAGGATAAATCGAAAACTCGTCCCCCAAGGCAGGTCTTCATTCGGCGTCTGCACAGGCGTGCATTCGTCCTCACGGGGCAGGGCAGCCCGCCGCTCCCGCTCGCAGTCATCATATAAAATCGTGCACGGCACTCCCTTCCCCCCCAGCGCTTCCTGCAGAGGGCCGGCAGCCGCCTCAATGTCCCGGTCGGGCCGTATGACCATCGCTGTGCTTCCAATGCTCACCGCCTGCCCATCGTCGAGCAGAAGCTTCACGGAGCTGGAAAGGTCAATCCACTGATACAGTTGTCGTGCGCCACAGTCCGAGTAGTTCCGCCACTGCCACGTGCGGAAATCCATGTAGCCACGGCTCTTGCGCTTCACCACGCACCCGAAACGGTCGTCAAAGACAGGGACGCCGCCGGCCACTCTCACCGGGAAAGCTATAACATGCAGGTGCTCCTTACCTCGATACCGCACCAGGTCCGTTGTGAACTCTATTCGCCTTTGCCCGCGGATGAGAACAATTTCCTGGACGCGGCTGCAGTC
>JANZZA010000188.1 GCA_026419655.1 Armatimonadota bacterium
GGTGCCAGAAGCCATGGCTCCCAGGATGGCCACTCGGTGAGAGATGGACTTGTCTCCTGGTACCGTAGCGCTGCCGCGCAGAGAGACACTCTTCGCCGCCACCAGCCGCCGTCCCAAACTCGCTATGCCTCCTTTTCGTCCAGTTTCTGCCGCGCCGCCTGGGCTTGGGTTAGTACAGCAGCGACACCTTCTATATCTCCTGCCGCAAGCAGGTCCGCCAGGGCCTGCAGCTTTGCCGCCGTCAGGCGACAGGCCTCAGCTACTGGCGCTGCATTTGCGGCCAGCACGTCTCTCCACATTTCGGGTGACCCCGCTGCTACCCGCGTTGTGTCTCGCAGACCAGCGCCCGAGTAATCGCGCCGTACCGCAGCGTCGGGCAGCAATTCCTCCACCGCCAGGATTACTGCCACCGCCGCTGCGTGCGGCAGGTGGCTTGTCACAGCAAGAATACGGTCGTGTTCTTCAGCACCCACCGTCATGGGCCTGGCCCCGATTGCTTCTACGACGGCTTCCATTCGGCGCACTGCTTCTGCTCCGCCCAGACGAGTAGCTACCAGAAAGTAAGGATGTTGCCTGAACAAGTCCACTCTGGCTGCCTTGGGGCCAGACTGCTCCGACCCCGCCATCGGATGCCCCCCCACGAACCATACTGTCTTCGGCAATAGCTGCTCTGCCGCCCTGCACACCTCTGCTTTCACACTGCCCGCATCTGTCACCAGGCATCCGGGTTTGAGCACAGGCGCCACGCGGCGAAAGATTTCGGCCGCGGTCCCCACGTGGGTGGCCACGTAAAGCAGGTCCGCGCCGGCGGCGGCCTCGGCTGGGTCTACGGTTGTCTCGTCGGCGGCTCCCACCGCTACGGCAGCATCCAGGGTTTCCTTGCGTCGGGCCACTCCGACTACCCGTGACACGACACCGGCTTTTTTAGCGGCCAGCGCGAAGGAAGCCCCAATTAGCCCGATCCCTATGACGGCGGCCCGGTCGAAGTGGGGTGGTGGGTTGCCCGCCACGGGTCCTTACACCTCCCGCCCTACCGCTGCAGCCACTGCTCTCAGGGTCTCCATCAAGGTGCAAAACCGCTTGGGCGTGAGCGACTGCGGCCCGTCCGACAGGGCCCGGTCCGGGTGGGGATGCACCTCGACCATGACTCCGTCGAGGCCCGCGGCGATGCATGCCGCGGCCGCCGCATTGACCAGCTTGTGGTTGCCCGTGGCGTGGCTGGGGTCGGCGATTACTGGCAGGTGCGTCTCCAGCTTGGCCACCACCGCCCCTGCCAGGTCCAGAGTGAATCGCGTGGCTACCTCGAAGGTCCTGATACCGCGCTCGCACAAGATAATCTGCAGGTTTCCCTCTGATGCCACGTACTCGGCTGCTTGCAGCCACTCCTCCACGGTGGAAGCGTATCCGCGCTTCAGAATTACGGGCTTGCTGATGCGGCCCACTTCGCGCAGAAGGTCGAAGTTCGACATATTCCGCGCCCCAATCTGCAGGGCGTCGGCGTACTGCGCCACGAGTTCCACCTGCCGCTGGTCCATCACTTCAGTTACTACCGGCAACCCGGTGCACTGCCGTGCCTCGGCCAGCAACTCCAGTCCCTCACGCCCCAGCCCCTGAAAAGAATACGGGGAGGTCCGAGGCTTGAAGGCTCCCCCCCGCAGGGCTATGGCCCCCGCGGCCTTGACTGCCTCTGCTGTCTCCATAAGCTGTTCCCGGCTCTCGATCGAGCAAGGGCCCGCGATGACACCCACCTTCTGGCGACCAAAGACAAATTCGCCAACCTTTACAGGGCTGGTGTCCGGCATGTGTTCGCGGCTTACAAGCTTGTAAGGCTTGAGAATGGGCATCACTCGCTCCACGCCCGACAGTCTTGATAGCTGCTCGGCCAGGCCCGGGTCTTCCGGCGTACCGATAGCGCCGATGATTGTACGCTCCACGCCGCGCGAGATGTGATGGCCATAGCCGCGGTCTTCGAGTCTGCGTACCACTTCGAGAATCTGCTCCTCCGTCGCGTTGGGCACCATGACTATAATCATTTGCTATCCCCCGTGTTCGCCGCGCTGCTCCAGAGCGGCCAGGGCCTCCTCCAAGGCGCCCACGAAGCGTTGCATCTGCTCAGGCGTCCCGATGGATACCCGGATGTAGGTAGGATAACCGAAAATATCCCCTGTTCGCACCGTCACTCCTCGGCGCATTAGCTCGTCGAAAAGTGCCCTGCTGTCAACGCCGGTATCAAAAAATACAAAGTTCGCCTGGGACCTAACGTAGGGCAGACCCAGCCGGTCGAGCTGGCCGTAGAGCCATTCTCGGCCCTCGACGACCATTCTCCGGGAGCGCTCAACTTGCTCATTGTCGGCCAGGCTCGCCAAGGCGGCCACCTGTGCTATTGTGGAAATGTTGAATGGCTGGCGCACCTTCACCATCATCTCAGCAATCTCCGGCGTGGTCATGCCATAGCCGATGCGCAGGCCTGCCAGGGCGTAGGCCTTGGAGAAGGTCCGCAGCACTGCCACCCTCCGCCCTTCCCGCACGTACCTGAGCGTGTCGGGATAGGCTGGGTCATCCACGTATTCATAATAGGCCTCGTCAAAGACGACGATACAGTGATCAGGCACTTTTCCCAAGAAGCGCTCTACTTCCTCAGCCGTGTTGATAGTGCCGGTGGGGTTGTGTGGCGACGCTACGAAGATGAGTTTGGTGCGCTCGGTGATGGCCGCGGCGAAGGCGTCGAGGTCGTGCCGGAAATCTTGGCAGGGTATCCGCACGTGAACGGCATCCATCATGTCGGTGGTGAGGGGGTACAAGGCGAAGGGCGGGTCGGCGTAGATAACTTCGTCGCCAGGATTGAGGTAAGCCAGTCCGAGCATGTGGATAACTTCGTCGGACCCGCGGCCGATAAGTATTCCCTCGGCGGGAACATTCCATTTTTGGGCCAGGGCAGCCGTAAGCTCCGCGCACACGGGATCGGGATAGACGTACACCTCTGCCAGGGCAGCAGCCATCGCTTCGACCGCCTTCGGCGACGGCCCGAGGGGGTTTTCGTTGCTCGCCAGCTTCACCACGTCAATGGGGCCAAGCTCGGCTTGCACCTCGCGCGTTGGCTTGCCTGGCGAGTACGGAACGATGCGCTGAATGGACGGCCGCGCGAGCTTTTCTATGGGCGTATCGGGCACGACATGGCCACCTCCGGGGCGCTGCGAAAACCCCTTTTACCACACGCCGC
>JANZZA010000706.1 GCA_026419655.1 Armatimonadota bacterium
TATACCGGCGGCCAGTTGCCGCCAGTCGCCTATGGGCACGAGCAATCCATTGACACCGTCTTGGATGTAGTCAACGGGGCCCCACACTCGGGTGGAAACCACGGGCACTCCTGCCGCCATCGCTTCGAATACTGACATGCAAAAGGTTTCTGCGTGTGATGGACAAGCTAGAATGTCGCTCAACGCGAGCAGTCGGAGCACGTCTGGGCGGAACCCAGTGAACAGTACGCTTCCGCCTACTCCGAGGCTTTGCGCCAGGCGGACCAACTGGCTCCTTAGCTTGCCATCGCCGACGAGCAGCAGACGGCCGCGCGGATACTCGGCTACCACTTCCCGCCACGCCCGCAGCAGGTCAGCGTGCCCCTTGAGTCGCTTCAGCAGCGCCGGCCAAATGACCACAGGGTAGGCATCAATAATACCAAGTTCTTCCGCCAGAGCTTCGTCCGGCGGAGGCGGATTGAAAGCACCTGCGCGGATTGGGCTGGCAAGGACCATACAGCGCTGCGGCGGGTAACCGTACCATTGCTGGTGAGTCCGCGAAGCCGACGGGCTGGGCGAGATAACACGCACAGGCCAGCGACGGAGACGCCAGGCACGGACTCGTCGCCAGAATCGTTGTCGCGCGTCAGGCTGCTCAACAATCAACCGGGACTGTAGCCCTTCGGCGACAGCTCGCGATGCATGGATCGATGCGTCATAGCCCCACGCGTGGACGATTTGCGGTCGTATTTTATTTAGGGCCGCGCTGAGTGCGCGGCTAGTTCGCTTGTTAGAGCTATGTTTGGAGTGGTTCAAGAGGTGGATGGGAAAGTCCAAGGCGCTTTGTTGCTCTGCGCTGACCTCTCTGGCACCGATTAGGACAAGTTCTACCTCAGCTCCCAGTTCGCGAAGGGCCCGGCAGTAAGTCCCCAGCGTGCCCCATCCTCTCGGTGGTGGAGGGACAGCAACGAACGCAACCCTTATGCCTCGGAGTGGCTCCTCCATGGGTGCCACCTCCCGGCCGAGACCGGTGACTTACGCATGATTGGTTCGCCCGATAATGCGTTCGTGAGCGCAGAGGTAAGTCCTGCGGGTGTCTGCCTCATTTGCTCGCGGCAGCGGCGGCGCCATCGGTGTTTTGCTACGGTCCAGCGTTTTCAAATAGTTGCGCACGTACAGTTTGTCGAGGCCCCCTCACTGCCTGCCGCCCCGCAGCTGAATGAGCCAGAGCGGTTGGGCAACACAGCGACCTTAGCCCGTCCGGTGCGATTTCCTGCCGGTTCACTGTGGCGAGCTTCAACGCCGTGTCGGGAGCCGGGTTTATGCACGACGATCCCAATAATGGCAAGGCCAGGCAACCGAAGTTTTTTCATTTTGTCAGACGCCCCACGATCGGTGGGGCGCGAGCTACTCGGCTGAGTGCGCGTACGGATCTTTCGCCAGTGTTGAATAGGCGCTGTTTTATGGAGTCTGAGAGCCCGGTCTGCAGGCTGGTCCACGGGTGTGTGGCCCAGCCTGTAACCCGTGGTCCGCGGCTGCTGGGCAAGCCGAGAGCTCGTACGGCCGGCGTCGCTTGGGCGGCCGACCCACATGACTCATCTTCTCCGTCGCGGCTTCGCCTCGGGCGTGTCGAGGAAAAGTCTGCGCAGCACACAGACCAGTCGCAGCGGCCTAATCGACGGGTGGACCTGCATTCGTGGGGCACCATGAGCTCAGCCGTCGCAGACCTAAGGACCGACGAACAAACAATGACTTGGGGCACTCGGGTACCTATAGCAAGAGTCCTGCAGCGCAGGCGTTGAGATGCTCTGTGTGGGCGTTGCAGCGGCCGTGGGCCACTACCTACCACCGAGCACCCGACAATACAGCTCCGCTAAACGAGCTCTGAAAGTCTCAAAGCTATATTTTTGTCTGACCATGGCGCGGGCTGCTTCTGAGAGGCGGCGCGCCAGTTCCCTGTCGCTAGCCAGCCGCTTGATGCCTCTGGCGAGTTCTCGCCACGCCCCCACCGGCACAAGCAGCCCATTGACGCCGTCTTCAATATAGTCAACCGGTCCCCAGACGCGCGTAGAGACAACTGGAACGCCCGCCGCCATGGCTTCCAACACAGATAGGCAGAGGGTCTCTGAGCGAGATGGACAGGCGAGTATGTGGCTCACAGATAATAGACGCAAAACGTCTGGTCGGAAACCTGTAAATGCGACGCTGTCGCGGACGCCTAAGCGCTGCGCTAGGCGCGGTAGTTTGTCACGAAATTTGCCGTCTCCTACTATTAGCAGCCGGCCAGCCGGGAACTCCCTGACGACTTCTCGCCATGCTCGTATTAAGTCCACTTGACCTTTGCGCCGATTCAACTTCGCTGGCCATATGACTACCGGATAAGCATCGTCCAGACCGAGCTCATTGGCCAGTTCATCGTCCCGCTTGGGCGGGTTGAAGAATTCAGGCGAGAAAGGGTCGGGAAGCACTGCGCAGATGTCTTGCGCGTAGCCGTACCACGCCCGGAGGGCCTTGCAAGCCGAAAGCGAAGGCGAAGTAACCAGGCTCGGCACACGGCGCAGCATCCAGCCCCGCACTCGCCGAGCGATTCGTCTGTCGGAGTCGACCTGCGCAATGATCAGTCGTATTCCGACGGCTTCAGCTACGGCGCGCGAAGCATGGATTGAGGCGTCATAGCCCCACGCGTGGACGATCTGTGGGCGTATGTTGTTTAGGGCGGCGCCAAGTGCGCGGCTGGTTCGCTTGCGCCAGCTCTGTTTGCGCATGCCCAGACAGTGGATTGGGATAGGCCGCGGCAGCAGTCCAGGCGCACTAAGGTCTCCTCTCGCAATGAGGACAAGCTCTACGTCAGCTCCCAGTTCGCACAGGGCGCGACAGTACCCCGCGACTACGTCTCCGGCCTTGCGAGGAAACGCCTGAGTAGCGACGAATGCAACCCTTAACCCGCTAAGCGGCTCGTGCATGCTGCCACTCCTGCCTTCCCCTGTTCGTCACCTAGGCCAGCTTACCCCCGGTGATGCGCTCGTAGGCACTTAGGTAGATTCTGCGCGTCTCGGCCACAACTTCGGGCGGCAGAGGGGGCGCTGGGGGAGTCTTGTCCCAGTCCAGCGTTTCCAGGTAGTCTCGCACATACTGCTTATCGAAGGCCTC
>JANZZA010000723.1 GCA_026419655.1 Armatimonadota bacterium
CTTGAATATCTGCACGTGCGTTTCGTCAGCCTGAAAATATTCGGGCGAGTCGTTGCGTCCGACGCGGACGTAGACTCCAGGGATGCCATGGCGCCTGGCCCGCTCCAGTGCAAAGGCGTCCGGCTTGTTGGAGATCACCACCGCCACCTCGGCGTCAATCTTGCCAGCCTCGCACGCGTCTATCAGGCTCTGGAGGTTGCTGCCGCGCCCAGAGACAAGCACGCCAATTCTTAGCTTCTGGCCCATGGCGACTCAGTGCCACCTTATGCACAGACTGCGGGGTCATTCACCGGAACATGAGGTTTTCCTTTCCAGTGAAGGATTGCGCTGAAAGGAAACTCAGCATTAAGTGTGCGCCACCGCAGGCAAGAGCAAAAAGCAGCGTGCCGCCACGGGCCCTCAACCGTGTGTGCAGGGAGTGGATTGTGGGTGCCAGGCGCCTGGTGTGTACGCAGTGGTCGCATCGGAAGTAGCGAGAAAGTGCGTGGCCGATGACTGGCGGAAAACCCCCTTTCGAAGGCTGGCCGTTGCAAAAGACGCCTCAGCGGCTGCCCGCATAGTTGAGAGTAAAAAGTTGAGCACCCAGCCCTGGACACTTAGCCCCTTCGGGCCGGGCAGAGCTTGGGTTACGCGACAATCACGATAGAGTTTTCCCCCAGGGTGCCGGAGCTTGCTTAGCCTGCCGTCGTCACGTGAAAAGAAATGGTGCTACCGGGCACTGTGCCTGGAAATGTCCCACGCTCTTCTCGCGTCACATCGAGGGCTTTGCGTTTTGTTTGAACCAGCTTAGCAGCAGCTTCATGCGGTCAGTTGGTTCGCGGGTTGGTTGGTGGTCATTGGGGTCGCTGCTGTGCTCGACGCTCCAGCCGTCCCATTCGCGGTAGGCGTGGTAGGTCCAGTCCCAGCCATATTCCTCGAATAGCTCGATGCAGTCGCGCAGATAGTTGACGGCCCCCGGCGCCCAGCGGATGGCGCTGAACTCGCCCACGTAGATGTGCACGTTGTAGGACAGCTGGAATTCTCTGACAGGCTCCAGGACTTTGCGCAGCCGCTCTTTGTCCCAGTAAACACCGTTAATTTCGCCAGGATAGGCGATTCCCGTGGGCGAGCCGCCAACGCCCTGGTGGGTGAACTGACCTGGCACGTACATGTGGACCTGGTAGATTACGTTGGGCACATCCACCGGTTCAAGCTCCAAGAAGCCCGCCGGCGAATCCCACTCGCCCGCCTCGATGAAGATTGGCACGTCCGGGTCAATGGCGCGGATGGCCCTGGCGGCCCGCACCTGTGCTCCCAGATAGTCCGCCACGCCCGGCGGCGACGGGGTGTTCTGGACTGGCTCATTGACCAGGTCGTAGCCCCAGAGGGCTGGATGGCCCTTATAGCGGCGGGCAATCTTCTCCCATAAAGCTACAAAGTGGTCCTGGTATAGCGGCTCGTGGAAGATGGCCAGTTCGGAGTCTTCGTAGCGGCCGCCCGGTGGCGAGTGCATATCCACCACTACCTTGATGCCGTAGCGGCGGCAGGCTTCCAGGGCCTTGTCAAGCTCCTCCAGCTTGCTGTCGAACCACCGGTCATATTCGTCAAGGTCGCGGTCGGTGTTGGCTTGGCCCCAGTTGCGGGTAATCTGCCAGCGGATGAGGTTAGCGTTCCATTCCAGGCCCAACACGCGCAGGTCTTCGTCACGGAAGACGTTGGGCGACATTACGCCTCGCAGGCGCGGGAGGTTGTGACCCTTGAAGACAGGCCCTGGGTTGGATGGAGGCTGTGGGCGCGATGGCAGCCGGCCTTTGAATACCGTCCCCCGTATGGCGTCGAACCATACGGTGCCGGTGCTGTCCTGAAGGCCCAGATCAATTTCCCCACCCGTGGCATCGGAG
>JANZZA010000047.1 GCA_026419655.1 Armatimonadota bacterium
GACTGGCTAATGGAAGGAGCCGACATCCTCGCTGAGATGGTTGGACTGATGGAAAGCCGCGACCCGCCCCTGCACCAGCCGGAAGTGCTTTCCTGCTTCATGGAACCTTCCTGGCGCACCTATCTGGCAGATATAATGGCCGGGGCAGCCGAGCTGGACCTGCAAGCATGTCAGGCTGTGGCCAACGCCTTAAAGGGCGAGTTCGCCCCAAATGACTTCTGAGGAAGGACCACCACGCTGGCGGTTGAATTGAGCATCCTGAGGAGGGGAATAGCAATGAGGTCCCAAGCGGTAAGATGCGTGGCACTGCTGGCTTTTACCATTACAGTGGCGACGTGGGTGCATGCCAAGGAATTTCGTGAGTACTACGAATTTCGCTACCTGTCGGGGCTGCCAGGCGGCGGCTTTGGCGTGACGCCCCAGGGGCGAGTGGGGTTTGATGGAGCAATCCAGCTGAACGTGCCAGTGGCCTACACACCCTACTGGGGCAACTACATGCTGGGTTTCTGGTCCGCATCTACAGAGCCCGGCGAGATACATTTCGACACCGCTGGCCCGCGAGTCAATGGCACCGGCCTGGTGGCCGCCGGCTTTGGCCGCCCCAGCCGTGGTATCTACCTCGCTCACATGCCCACTGCGGAAGGCAGCGAGGCCGCCTCCCACATCCAAGTGCAACTGACGCCGGACACTTTTGACAAGCCAGCTTTCGCTGTTGGCGTGGTTGATATAGCCAATAGGCGCGACCGTTACGCCGACCTAATCGGCAAAGATGGCTTTTCCCGCAGCTTCTACGGGGTGGCCACAGGGCGGCTGGGCTCAGACGAACGCTTTGTGTATGTGACCCTCGGGTTTGGCAACGGCAGGTTCAACAACAGGGTCTTCGGCGGGGTCTCGTGGCCTGCTACGTCGAGGCTCACGGTGTTCGGCGAATATGACGGTTTTAACTTCAACGCAGGGCTAGCCTTCAGCCCTCGGTCGCGCTTCGACCCGAGACGTTGGAACATTGTTTTGACGGGCGCAGTGGTTGACATGAATCGGCCTGAATTCGGCTTCTGCTTGACTTATGCGCCTGGGGACTAAAGACTAGGGGTCGTCGCCGTCGAAGTTCCCACAACATATTCGGAGCCGGTGAGGCAGCCCTATGTGGCAGACGGTGGTCTCCGCGGCGGGGAAGGTGTCAGTGGCCTTGGGAGGATGGCTGCTACTCTCGGCCCTGGTGCACGCAGGGGCTGTGACGGCAGCAATACCAAACCTCAGGTTCCGGCGGTCCATGATTGTGGGACTGCTCGTGGTTCCTTCGGTGGCTGCGGTCTTCTTTCTGGCTGGTGCCCTTTATGGAAACGCCTCTTTAGAGGAGGCCGCCGGCGTCCTGGCAGCCGTCCCAGTAGCGGGCGCCAACCTGGTCGTGCTCAAGCTGGTTTATCGGACAACGTGGACAAAGGCTCTCGTAGCCCTGCTGGCCACCGCCCTTTACGTCTTTCTTGCAGGAGCCACAG
>JANZZA010000083.1 GCA_026419655.1 Armatimonadota bacterium
CCAACGTTGCACAAATCTTCCCCGCTCGTGAGCTTGTGAAAAGCGGGATTGTAGGTCACTCGCCACGGCCGGTCGGGATGGGCAAGGTTGTAGTAAAGCCCGTCGTCAGGGTCGAGTCTGGAGACCAGCTCGCTGCGAAAAGCTGCTTCCAACTCGGCCCACGCATCATCCCCGCACATCGCCCGCATCATCGGGAAGGACTCGGCAAACTTGGGGTCGCAGGTGGCATCGGCGGCGTGGTGGCGCATGTAGGGAGGCCGGCACGCATAATAGACGTTGAAAAACATTGTGCAGTGGTGGTCCGGGTCCAGGGTGCCACCCAGACCGTTAAGGGCAAGACGCGCCCGGTCGGCCAGGTCGAGCGTATCAGGTACTTCCGTCTCATAGTACTCTCCACGGCACAGTACAGCTTCTTGCGAAGTTAAGCTTCGTCTCGCGTCGAAACTGTCCATTTTGACCATCCTACCGGAGCACTCTAGTCAACAGCCAGCACCACATGCGCAGCCCCCGGCCTGCAGCGTGCCATGTGAGGGGTTATGGTGACACCTTCACCTCCGGCTCTATGCGCCCCAGGTACGTGCCATAGCTGCCGGCAAGCTGCCCGTGTCCCTCCGGCTCACGCTCCAACTTCGTATAGGCCACATAGACATCGCCGCGACATAGCGCCAAGTCTGGGCTGGCGTTATGCTTATAGTCGTAGGCGTACGGGAAAGTGGTTATGTCGCCGGGTCCAGGCCCGAGACGCATCAGCCAGACATCGGTAAAGCGGTTAGCCAGCCTGTCAAGGCGGGTCTTAGACTCATAAGCCAGTAACACGAAGGAACCAATCCGCAGCCCCCGAGGACGGCTGGCGCGGCCAAAACTCAAGAGAGCGCGCAGGCCCATGAAACGCTGCCGGGCAAAAGAGGCCCAAAGCAAAGGTACATGACCGCCTTCCCCGTGGCCTCTCGGCAGGTCCGTGTAGGCGAGGCCAAGGTCTCCGTCAGTAGGCACCAGGCACGGGTCTTTCGGGTGTACGGCCGGGCAATCATCCCAGATAGTGCTTGCTCCTTGTCCCGTTTGTGGGTCGAAGGGAGCTACAACGATGCGAGAGGCGCGGTCGCCGGCGGGTTCTTCTGACCACGTCAGCCAAAGACCGCCTCGAAAGGCTGCCACAGACCCGCCCTGCACGGAGCCAGCGGGGGTCGCGGGCCGAAGCACGTGCACTTCGCCGCGCAGACCGGTGGTCAAGTCCCAGAAGGTTAAGCAGCGGCGGACGGCCTGAGGAGTGGCGCCGGACCGGGAAACACTATCCCATGCTATCCACAGCCGCTCACTCAGTGCACAAACATCGGGCGCCGCGACGTCAGCATCAGGCAGCGCCTCCACCACTACCTTCGTCCATTCCACCTGCCGCGTTTCAGGTACCACCCGCGACAGGTACAGGGCACCCTCACGTGCCTCGACCACGTACAGGCGGTCGCCAACGGCCTCAAGAGCACTCGCCGTTACACCGCTGGAAAAGGTTTCGAGGCGATAGGCTGGCCACACCCGGAATCCGGCCCACCGCCGCGGCTCCGCCTTTGGAGTGCGGAAGGACAGCACATGCCATCGAGGGGGTGATGAAATGGTGACGGCCTGGCCGTGTTCATCATAAAAGGGCGCCGCAGCGGCGCAAACGCGTGCTTGGTACGAGGTATCGGCGGCCAGGTCCACGACAGAGTAGAATTTCTCTGTCACGCCAGGTGCTCGCTGCCACGAAAAACGCTTGCTGGCCCGCCGCCATTCGACCACATATGCGTCGGCCGTCCCATCCCACGCCAGGAGCGCCCACATCGGCTGAATAAAGGCAACGCGGGGATTACTGATCGCAGGCGCCTCAGGCCGGCGAGGCGGCTTGCCATCAGCGCGTGTCAGGCTCACAGCGTCCACGGCTACTTCGGCACCGGCAGGCGGGGCAATAAACTGCATGACTGCCCGATGGGCGCCCGGCGGAGCACTAAAGGGTAGCACAACCGCGACCCATTGCCCGGCCGCACCTGTCCAAATTGCCTCCTGCCTCCCCACCGCCTGGCCAGCTTCGTCGCGACAATCCACCGCCACAATGGGGGTACCAACAGGGTAGGTCGTGCTCCGGACCCAGGCGCAGAGAACGTATTTCGTGCCGCCTTCCACGGCAACAGACTGCCACACCGCCGGCGTCGCCACTGCTTCGCCTTCCTCAGAGGCTTCAGTTGGTCCTACGGCTTCCGCAGGCGGCTCAACTTGCCGCGCTGCTTGTACAGGCCCCTCAGTTGGCTCCACCGCGACCACAGGCTTACCGGCGTCCCCTGCAGCGCCTTGTGCGCTGCTAATCACAAGGCAGTAGCGGCCGTGCAGAGGCTGTTGTTTGGAGACAACCACGGATTGGTAGTCCTCGGCAAGGGACCAACCCAGGGGCCGGCCCGCAGCATCCGCCGCCTCAAAGGAGCAATTGGACACCTGGTTTACCACAGGCCGCAGGAGGGCCGGGTCTGGACGCGGCTGGGCAACCGCCGATATAAGCACCACCTGCCATGCCGCCCCCATCGCTTATTGCTCCTTGTCAGCTCCTTTAGCCGCATCCTCGGGCGACTCAGCTGCAAGCATAGCTCGCGCCAGCGTGAGGGCTTCTTCGACCGTACTCACCTTACCTTCTTCTCGGGCTGCTTCGATTGCCCCCAGCAGCTTGCCTATCATCCTGCCCGGCGGGATACCCAAGTGCCGCATAAGGTCATGGCCGCTCACCAGGCGAGGTTCTGGCTCCAGGCACCGCAGAGCAAAGGTACGGGCAAGCATGGCGTCCATCTGAGCCAGAAGGCGGCCCTGCAGCGCGCGGTCGGTGGCCGGCCCCTGGGTGGCCAACAGGTCGGCAGCGCCGGCCACGTACAGGACGACCGCGGCGGCCCCTGCATCCCGCATCAGGCGGCGCAGCGCAGTATCTGTGGGCTCCCGGCCCTGTGTAGCAGCGTTGCGCGCCAGGTCGAGCACGCGCAAGTGCAGTCGCACGACCCTGGCCACCGCCTCCCGCACAGCTCTCGGCCAGCCCCACTGCTTGGTTACATGCGCGGCCATATCAGCCCCGACGCTTTCATGGCCCCGGAACCAGATCCGTCCATTCTCGTCTACCGTGCGCACCGAGGGCTTACCAAGGTCGTGAAGTAAAACTCCAGCACGCAGTATCGCACGTGACAGGATAGACCTCAGCGAGTCGCCCAGGGACGGCGCCGACGAAGGGAAAACCTTGCGCGGGTCGGCGATCAACGCATCAGTAGCAGCCACGGCGGCAAGGGTATGACCGAGGACATCTAAATGATGGTATGGCCCCTGGGTCATTCCGCGCATATCGCTCCATCCGGGCAGGACCTGGTCCAACACACCGTCTTCGTCCATGGCGGCCAGGGCGGGCGCAGCGGGGCCCTGAACAGCGCACAAGAGCAAAAATTCTCGTCCCCAGCGCTGGGGTGCAGACTTCAAAAGCAGCCCCCGGTCGCGCCGGATTGCCTGCCGGGTCTCCTCGGCGATGGTGAAACCAAGTTCAGCAGATAACCTGTATGCCCTCAAAAGCCGGGCCGGGTCCTGGGCAAAAACCGATTCAGTTGTACTGCGCAGCACCCGCGCGGACAGGTCGGCCAACCCGCCGGCCGGGTCCACAACTTCCCCTGATGTCAGGTCCAGGGCCAGGGCATTGACGGTGAAGTCACGGCGCATCAGGTCAGCCGTCACGTCGCCGGCCGGCAACTCTATAACGTCCACGTGCCCCAGGCTCTCTGTCGGCACCCGCAAAACAAGAGGCGTCTTCCGTAGGGTGACCACAGGTGAGCCCACAGCGGCAGCTACAGCCTCTGCCAGTCGCCGGGCGTGAACGCAGGCCAGGTCCCAGTCGCTTACAGGCCTGCCGAGCAACAGGTCTCGCACGGCGCCGCCCACAAGGTACACCTCGCCCGCCAAGCCGCCGGCAACTTCGCGCAGGGGAGGCGGTAGCTTATCGGTGAGACGTGGCACCATCAAGCCACCTCAAGGAGTGACGAGGAGCAAATAGGTCGCCAGGCCCGTTGTCATCATCAGTTGAGCCGTGATCACCACAGTGCCGGCGAAGAGAAAAGCCGATTCTTCCAGGGCGACCAGCGCTGCGGCTGCGCACAGGCCCATCGGCGGCATAAGAAAACACCAAATCCTGCCTACTTCGCCCCGGGTGGCCCCAGCAAGCAAAAGTAGAACCACCGTGGCGCCCAAGCCAAGACCCAAGCCTTTAGTGCGCCCGCCGCCGGATAGCGCCAGGGCCACCAGCGCCGGCCCTGCAAAAACGATTATGTCCCAGGCGTTCATCAGAGCCCATGGAGCGTAGCTGCGTGAGGCCATGATATGGTGCTGCGCCCGAAGAGAAGCCGCGAGATTGGTCAGTGGGTCGTAGCCCAGCGCGACGAGGGGCAGGTGTGAAACTGCGACGCCAGCCGCAAGCCACGCCCATGCACGCCATCCACCCGACCGCCCCCCAGCCAGCCATACTGTCAAGAGTATTACTCCCAGTGCCGCCAGTCCAAAGGTCATTTGAAGGCTAAGACCCCACACCACTCCTGCGGCAATAAACCCTCGCCCCCGTTTCAAAGCCCAGGCCCATAAAGCCAATACCCATACGGCAAGGGCAGCAATCCCTGCGTCTATTCCGGGCGTGAATACATAAAGGGAAGGAATGACGG
Organism: Armatimonadota bacterium; assembly: GCA_026419655.1. Taxonomy (GTDB): domain Bacteria; phylum Armatimonadota; class Zipacnadia; order Zipacnadales; family FEN-943; genus JANZZA01. The sequence goes on from JANZZA010000083.1 coordinate 4,698, forward strand.
TGGCAACGGCGGCCGCCGCAATGCCCGCCCGCTCCCCCAGCCACCAGAAACCCAAAAGCCAGGCCCCTGCAATCGCCATCGGCACGGCTGCCATCAATAGCCATACCGCGAGGGATGCCACGGCCACGTGGTGGACATCAAAGCGCCCACTGCCAACCCGCCGGGCCGTCTCGAGAAGCTCCTCAGCCGTAAGCCCGAGTCTTCCCAGAGGCGCCAGCCCGACCCGTTCCAGCCCAGGCTGCCCGCGCACCAGGCCGTCGAGCACGTAAAAAACCAGCACTGGGCCGGGCGGATGAGTAGCCACGCGGTCAGGAACCTGACCCAGGCTGGTGCGGCTTTTGGTATTTCGCAGCCAGTCACGGAAGTCAGGATTCTTTGAAGCCTCCGTAAGGTAGCCCATGGACAGGTCGCTGAAAACGCTAAGCGTGGCGCGACAGTAGCCGCCGGGCTCCGCCAGAAGCATCGCACCTGCGAGGAAGTAAGAACCTGTTAGAAGCACGATAATGCTTGCCGCGGCCTGGCGGCGTGCAAGGGCTTGCCGACGGGCAGCGTCGAGGGCCAGAGCAGCGCCGAGAAGAACGAAGGTGCAAGCAAGCAGGACGGCCGGCCCGGGCCAGAAGGCCGTGTCGCGCTGGCGCCAGTGCCACTGGCCCCGGACGCCCAGCGGCAGCAGGTGCAAGTGAAGCAGCCAGAGCATGATGACTGAGGCTACCAGACCTGCTCCGACTGCTCCCAAAGCTCGCAGCTTAGCAACCTCGCTGGCGGCTCCGGCCAATGGCGTCCCCTTGGCATTATCCTGCGTCGGCATCAGCAAGACCTACCAGGCGCTTCAGGGCGGCCACCTCAGACGCCGAGAGCTGACGAAACTTCCCGGCAGGCAGCCGTCCCAGGCGTATCGGCCCAAAGGCCACGCGCCGAAGCCGCAGTACCTTCAGGCCCACAGCCGCGCACATGCGTCGGACCTCGCGCTTCCGGCCTTCGCTCAGGGTAATGTACATTGACACTGCGTCGCCCCGTCTGTCCTTCACTACCACGCTGTCCGGCCGGGCCGGGCCGTCTTCTAGCATCACGCCTTCTTCCAGCTTTTCCTCCGCCCTCGACGGCCCCTGGGCCACCACATGATAAACCTTGAGCACCCCGTAGCGTGGGTGCATCAGCCGATGAGCAAGCTCCCCATCGTCAGTGAGCAGAAGCAACCCTTCGCTCCGAAGATCCAGGCGGCCCACCGTAACGACGAGGTCCCTCAGATTTGCCGGCAGCAGCTCATACACCAGCTTTGCATGATGGCGGTCCCGACGACTGCACAGGTACCCTGGCGGCTTGTTGAGCGCAAGGTAGGTGTATGCTTGTGGCAACTGGATGGGGCGGCCGTCAACTTCGATGCGCTGGGTACTCGGGTCGGCCTTGTCGCCCAGTTTGGCTACCTGGCCGTCCACCGCAACCCTGCCAGCGGCAATGAGCTCCTCTGCGGCGCGGCGCGAGCCAAAGCCTGCACGCGCGAGTATCTTCTGCAGCCGCTCATAGCCAGGCCTCTGCATGGCTCTGCGTCAGCCCCATTAACCGCCTCCGGGAACGCGCCCCTCACGCCCGCTGCCCCGCGGTGAAACAATCGCCTGCCCCGCCCCCGGCGCGCCTATGCAGTCCCCGGGGGCGCATGGCACCAGCCCGCCCGCGACCTGCCTGGATTCTGTCCTACCCGCGCCCGGATATTTAAGCCCCTACCTCGTCGGATGCGCTCCCTTGTGCCCCAGAAGCGCTTTGGCTGGTAACCGGGGCACGGTCGTCCAGACTAAGCTGGCGGGCTTGCCGGGCGAAGTCGCCGGGCAATTGGGGCAAGTCAGCCAGGCTGGACAAGCCGAAAGCCTTCAGAAATACCTCCGTGGTGCCGTAAAGCATGGGGCGGCCAGGCACGTCCTTGCGTCCCACACAGGTTATAAGACGCTTCTCCAGCAACGTGTGCAAAGGCCCAGAAGAGTCCACCCCTCGCACACGGTCAATCTCGGCCTTGGTCACAGGCTGGCGATAAGCGACGACCGCAAGTACTTCCAGGCTTGCTGCCGACAAACGCTCCTTCGGAGGCTCTCGCAGCCGCGCCAGGTACTCAGCGTACTCTGGCCGCGTCGCCAGAGTATATCCGTCCGGCCCTCGCAGCACCTGCAGGCCCCTGTCATCCAAGAGTTTCTGCAGCTCTGCTAACCCGTGAAGAACAGTCTCCGTCGAGACCTGGCAAAGCTCAGCCAGTCGCTCGACCGGCAATGCTTCCCCAGCCGCAAAAAGGAGGCATTCTATTGCCTGTGGCAAGTCTTGAGGACAGTCCATAGGCTGCCGACGTTGTTCAGTTGTCTTAGAATTCCCTTGGGCGCTTCGGCACAGTCTCTAAACACCCACAAGTGCCCCAACGACGGTTTTCTGGCCAAACCTGAAGGCATTTATCCTCCAGGCCCGCATCTCAAACTCTCGCGTGCTCCCGAAAAAGGCCTCTTTGCCGCCGCCCTCACTGCGTTGCAAGCTTGACCAGTACTCGCCGGCCTTCCCCTGCCTGCACCTTCACCCGTCCGCGGCGGATTAGCTCAAGCAAGGCAAGAAAGGTGGTGACGACCCACAACCGGTCCGTGGCTTCTTCGAAAAGCTCCTCAAAAAGGCATGGCTGGCCGGCGGCCCGCAGGTTGTCAAGGATGAAGGCCATCTGGGCGCGCACAGACCAGCGGGGCCGCAGCAGCACGGGCGGATGCTCGCGGTCAACGCGCTCCAGCACGCGGGCCAGCGCCGCGACCATGTCAAAAACGTGCACGTCCTCAAGAGTTATCCAGCCGCTCTCCAGCTCGTCCTCGTCGAGGCTGCGCACGAACACCTGCTGGCGCAAAGCATGAGCCTCGCGCAGAAAGCCCGCAGCCTCGCGGAAGGCCCGGTACTCGGCCAGGCGGCTCTCATCCGTCAGGCCAACTTCTTCCAGGGTCTCCAACAGGTCGGGGGGCTCCGGCTCCTCCGGCGGCCGCGGCAGAAGACTGCGCACCTTCCACAGCACTAGCGCCGCGGCCAGGGGCAGAAACTCTGCCGCTTCTTCGATATTCACAGCCTGCATCGCTCGAACAAACGCCACAAACTGCGCCGCTATCTCGGCCACCGGCAGGTCCTGCACGTCTAGCTGCTGGGTCCGCACCAGATACGCAAGCAAGTCAAGCGGCCCCTGGAAGATAGCCAGGACGACGGGCGGGCCACAATACTGCACGTCTGCTTCAGCGTGGCTCATTATGTCTCCGGCGGCTCGAGGCGCAGCGTGGTACGCCGACCCGCGGTGAGGCTCACCGCAACGGGTGTTCCACTGCCTTGTATTCGCACCTCATCGTCAAGCACGGAGTGATAAAGCTTTCCCACGCCACGGAGGTGGCAACCGGTCCCAATGATACTATCCTCAACCACGCTGTCCTCCACGCAAGTATTGTCTCCTATGCACACGTAAGGCCCAATGCGCGACCTTCGTATGGAACAGCCATGGCCAATGATGACCGGGCCAAAGACCTCGCAGTCAATAGCCTCGGCATCGTGAGCGACTCGGCACCTTCCGATGATGTTGCACCGCTCGCCGGTGGGCAGCGGAGTCTCCGTGACTTCCCGGTCCATCAGAAACCGGTTGGCTTCCAACAGTGCGTCGTGGGTGCCCACATCGTACCATTGCCGCTCCGATACCACGCCGACCACTTTGTGTCCCTTATCGGCCAGCAACTGAATGGCATCGGTTATTTCTATCTCTCCTCTGGCCGACTCAGGCGTCTGGGCGATGGCCTCGAAAATTACAGGCTGGAAGACGTAAAGACCAACCACAGCGAGCGACGAAGGTGGATTGGCCGGCTTCTCAACGAGCTTGACCACCCGGTCTCCATCCAGCACGGCAACACCAAACCTCTGAGGCTCAGGCACCTCTTTGAGTAGCACCACAGCACCTGCATCAGCTTTGCGCGCCACATCCAGAAACTCCTCAACGCCGCCTTCGAGCAGCTCGTCGCCCAGGTACAGCAAGAAAGGTTCATCCCCGACGGCTTCCCGGGCGGTGGCGGTAGCATGTCCCAACCCCCGAGCTTCTTCTTGTACGACGAAGCTAACCTCCAGTCCCTCGGGGGCATGGTCGGCTACGTACTGGCGGAGGACGTCGCTCCAGGGAGAAACTACGAGTACCGCGCGGCTGATGTTTGCCCGCACCAGGTCGTCGAAAATACGGTCCAGGATGGAGCGTCCGGCGACGGGCACGAGCACCTTAGGCTTGTTGAGCGTCACGGGCCACAGGCGACTGCCCAGGCCAGCGCACAGAACGACTGCTGTCCGTAGCTGCATGAACTACCCTCCAAGCGCAAGGGGCAAGCGCATGGCCTGCCGCACTTCTTGCATAGTCTCCTCGGCCACTTGCCGCGCGCGCTCACAGCCTTCCATGAGCACCTGGCGGACCTGCTCCGGGTGGGCCTCAAGTTCGGCCCGCCGGGCGTGGATGGGAGCAAGGGCTGCAATAAGATTCTCAGCCAGCTCCTGCTTGCATGCCACGCAACCCTGTACCCCTGACTTGCAGTCTGCCTCAATCTGCGCAAGCCGTTCCGCAGGCGTGTAGATGTTGTGAAGGGCAAAAACCGGACACGCGTCCGGGTGGCCGGGGTCATTGCGGTAAATCTTCTCGGGGTCGGTAAACATGGACATGACCTTGCGTCGGATCACGTCAGGTGAGTCCGCCAGGTCAATGGTATTGCCGTAGGACTTACTCATCTTGCGCCCGTCGGTACCCGGCACCGCTGGAAATGCGCTCAGTTTCGCCGCTGGTTCCGGCAGAACCGCTCCATACAGGCTATTGAAGCGCCGGGCTATCTCCCGAGTCATCTCGATGTGCGGCAGCTGGTCCTTCCCAACGGGCACGACGTCGGCCTTGTAGATGAGGATGTCTGCAGCCTGCAAGACCGGATATCCAAGACGGCCGTAGCTGCGTAATTCCTCTCGCATCTCTTCCTGCGCCAGCACATCCTTCCACGTGGGACATCGCTCCACCCACGACAGGGGCGTTGTCATGGCCAGTAACAGAAAAAGCTCGGCATGTTGCTTGACTTGCGACTGAAGCACGAAGACTGACCGCTCCGGGTCGAGCCCGGCAGCAATCCAGTCAATGGCGATGTCCAGGACGTTTTCGTGTAGCGCCGAAGTGTCCTCGAAATGGTCGGTCAGGGCATGCCAGTCGGCAATGAGGAAAAAGCATTCGTAGTCGTCCTGCATGGCTGCCCAATTGCGCAGCGTGCCTTCGAGGTGGCCGAGATGGAGGCGGCCAGTCGGACGGTGGCCGCTCAGCAATCTGGGCTTTCTTTGGCTCATCTAGACAAGCTCACTCCCTCATGCAAGCGCCGGCCCAGGCCCCTTGAACAGCCCAGACCGGCTCGCCCTTCGCGGCAGGTTAGGCTCCAATCATAAGGCTCAACAAGGTCGTCGCTGGCCACACGAAGAGTACTGACCCGGCTCGCGTGAGAAGGATTACCAGCAGCACGATAATACCATACCGTTGCGAGAACTGCTCGTAGGCGTGGGCGCGTCTGGGGGGCAGCAAGGCAGCCACCACGTGGTGCCCGTCCAGGGGCGCCACTGGCAGCAAGTTGAAAAAAGCCAGCAGCAGGTTGACCAGCGCAAAAACAAAGAAAAGTTCCTCGCGGCCGGGCACCAATCTAAAACGCAACAGGACTGCGAAAAGGCCTGCTAGCAGGATATTACTCAGCGGCCCCCACAAGGACACCATCAGCTCGTCGTAGCGTCGGCGCCGAAAATACGAAGGATTCACCGGCACTGGCTTGCCCCAGCCCAGCCCGAAGAGCACGAGGGTAAGAGTGCCAAGCGGGTCCAGGTGAGCCAGTGGATTGAGCGTCACCCGCCCCTCCTGAGCCGGCGTGGGGTCGCCTGCTAACTGTGCCCGCTTGGCGTGCGCAAACTCGTGCACCGTTATGGCCAGGGCCACCCCCACCAGCCACACCAGCACCTTCAATAAACTCAGTTGGCCACTCAGTAGCTCGTCAAGCATACCGGCCTATTCCTCAGCTTCAAGGCTGCCAAGGCGCACGTCCGCTTTCCTCCGTCGCAAGCCAGCGGCGCGCAGCAGCTAGGGCAAGGGTTAACTGCTCTTCACGCGTGGCCGCGCTGCCGTCCAGGGCTTCCAGCCACGCCGTCCGTAGACCTACGCCGACAGCAGGTCCTTCCGGTACGCCGGCGCCCAACAAGTCCCGGCCCCCAATGGAAAGGACCACCTGCTTGCGTCGCCGCCACCAGGCCGAAAGGACTCCGCGCTGGGCCTCATCCGCCAGCGCCCAGACGGCCAGCACCACCGCCGGCCCGGCACCTCCTAGCGCCTGCTCCCATTCGCTTGGCCGCAACATGCCGCCCTTCGCCGCCAGCACACCACCGGCCAGTATCCTCTTCAAGCGCCGCGCCGTTTCGGCGTATCTGCGCGGCAATCCCAGGTGCCCTGCGGCTTCTTCGGCCCGCTCTCCAGCCGCTATCGCAAAAGCCGCCGGACCGACGGACGCTGGCCACATACCCAGCCTGCGACGGCCCAAAGGTAGCACTTCCAGGACCGCCTGGTTTTTCAGACAGTCTGGCAGCCCCAGCTCAGAAAGCACTCCCCAGGTCTGCAGATTCGACAAGACACCGGGCGCCGCGTCAGTCTCCAGACCGCGACGGAGTTGCTCACCCAGTCTATTGCCGGAAACCGTAGCAAGCGCCCCGGACGTCACAGCCGCCGCAAGGTGCTTCCTGGTAGCGGTCTCCAGGGCAAAGCCCAGCCGGGCAACGTAAACTGCTGCCCGCACTATCCGCGTCGGGTCATCCAGGAAGCTGCGGTCATGCAGCGCCCGCAGCAAGCGCTGTTTTATATCGCGGCGCCCGCCGAAAGGGTCCAGCAGCTCAGCCGGGCCCTCCGGCCGCAGTCGCCAGGCCATGGCGTTTATCGTAAAATCGCGCCGCCCCAGGTCGTCCTCGATGCAGGCCGGCTCAACCACCGGCAGCGCCCCCGGCACTGGATAGCTCTCCCGCCGCGCGGTAGCCAGGTCCCAGTGACGTCCTCCAGGCAGGCGTACCACTGCAGTCAGGAAGTCCCTGTGCAGTACCGCTTTGCCTCCGACTTCCTCTGCCAGAGCCAGAGCAAGGGCATGGGCGTCTCCCTCAACCACCACGTCAACGTCTGCCACGCGCCGGCCCAGGAGGGCATCCCGCACAGGCCCGCCAACCAGGTATGCGCGCACCCCGAGTCTGTCGGCGACCCAGGCTATTAGCCGCAGGTCGGCTCGCAGCTCCTCACCAATGCCTTCTGCAGGCAATCCCTCATCGCCCATGGCCCACCGCTACCTGACCAGCCTCGCAGGAATCCTATCTTGCCTTACCAGGTCTTCCAGCCCTTCGCGCTCGACAATCAAATCCGCCTGGCCATCCTTTACCAGAACCATCGCCGGGCGCGGGAACCGATTGTAATTGGATGCCATGGCGTAGTTATAGGCACCCGTGCAGAACACCGCCAGGATATCGCCTTCCTCGACTGGCTGCAGCGCAATCTCAGGTATGAGCGTATCGGTCTCGCAGTGCTTGCCGGAGACGCGGACTGGCATGGTGCGCGGCTGGTTGGCCTTGTTGGCGACGATAGCTTCGTACTCGGCGCCATAAAGGGCTGGCCTGGGATTGTCAGATAGTCCGCCATCCACGGCCACGTAGGTGCGCACTCCTGGGATTTCCTTGACCGGCCCAACCGTATACAGTGTTGTTCCCGCCGGCCCTACAATTGACCGGCCAGGTTCCAGGATTAGCTTGGGCACGCTCAGGCCTGTCTCTTATACACATCT
>JANZZA010000092.1 GCA_026419655.1 Armatimonadota bacterium
GGGCCTTCCGCAGTCCGCAAGTAAGGGAAGCTAAGGCATTTGTCCGCTAGGATACCGGGCAAGCGGCGGAGATTGCCAAGATTTTGTGGTTTGGCGAATGCAGTAGACCGTTACTCGCCTAGCGAGTATAATAGCCGTGGAGTGCTGGGCGAGTATAAGATGTTTGCGAGGAGGGAGCGATGGCTGCTGTCATCGCAGTCGCTAACCAGAAGGGCGGCACTGGCAAGACCACAACGGCGGTCAACCTTTCTGTTTGCTTGGCGGAGGGCGGCCTGCGGGTTTTGCTCGTGGACGCCGATAGCCAGGCCAATGCCACCCTGTCGCTGGGCGTAGACTATACGGCTCTCGAGCGGTCCATGTACGACGTGCTGGCAGAGGGAGTGCCGCTGGGGGAGATTGTTCGCGCGACGGACTGGGGCGTGGTGCTCGCGCCGGCAACTCTGGCCCTCGCGACTGCCGAGATGATGCTTTTTACTGCTTTCCGACGCGAGCAAGTCCTGGCAGATGCTCTTGCGCCGCTGCTTGGCGGGGACGAGGAGCCTGTGTTTGACGTGGTTATCGTGGACTGCCCGCCCAGCCTGGGACTGCTTTCGATAAATGGGCTGGTGGCTGCGGATTGGCTGATTGCGCCGGTGCCGACGGAGGCCCTGGCGCTGGAGGGCGTGGGGCAGCTACTGCAATCGGTGGAAGTGGTGCAGAGGAGGCTGAATCCGCGGCTGAGGGTGATGGGGCTTTTGGCGACGCGTTTTGACCCGCGGGAGAGACTGGCCCATGAGGCCCTGGAGCGGCTCAGGGCGGACTATGGCCAGCCAGTTTTTGAGACGGTGATTCGCAAGAACGTGCGGCTGGCTGAGGCGCCGGCTTTCGGCCAGCCGGTGACGGTGTACGCTCCAGGCTCGGCGGGGGCAGAGGACTACCGGCGGCTGGCGAGAGAAGTCGCCGCCAGACTTGGGCTTTCCCTCTCCCCTATCGCGGGTGTGGAGGCTGGGTCCGGGCAGGGTCAGGTAGATGGGACCGTGGGGGCCGAAGAGAGTGTTGTGGTTGCGAGCGAGGCCGCTGGAGGTGATGAGTGATGGCTGGAAAGAGGCTTCCGTTGCCTAAGGCGAGGGCTGCAAAGGCTTTGCACCCGGTGGAGGCTCTGGCATCGGGCGGACAGGCTGACGGAGCGGAGGCCGCGGCGAGTATAGAGAGTAACGAGAGTATCACAGGCTCTGGGAGCATCGAAGGGCCGGGCAGTTCTATACTCGCCGAGGGTGCGGCGAGTACGACGGCATCTGAGAGTAGTGAGTTACTGGAAATCGCCGAGGCCCTTGAGAGTACGGCGGCTATGGCGAGTATAGAGACTACGGCGAGCCAGGAGACTCCGGAGTTGTCTGATATCTCGGCGAGTACGACGAGTAAGCCACCCGCCTTAACACGTGCTGCCCGCCCCCTAGATGCCCGGGTGGATGAGGCGGCCCTCGACCTCCTGCGAAAGCCGCCGGATGCGCCAACGGTGGGGCATTACCGTCGGTCCTTCATGCTCGACCCTGACACGCTGGCCCTTATCGAGGAGCTGCGCTGGCATTTGCGGTGCGACAAGTCAGAGGTAGTGAGGCGGGCAGTAGACCTGCTGGCCCGTGAAGCCGGCCTGCGAAAAGAACCATGATGGCTGTGTCGGCACCTTCTGGCGCTGGTTTCTATCAGGGCGGAGATGGGAGGGGCAGCCTGCATGGTCGCTACAGGCACACTCTGCACAGTCCTCGCCGTGTTCGCTGCCTGGCGAGAGGATTTTGATGGGCCTGGGCTGGCGGAGCGCTGGCAGTTTCGGTGCCCGGTGCAGGGGCCGACGGTCTCCCTTACGGACTCGCCTGGCTGGCTGCGCCTGACGGTCCCCCAGCGCAAAGGCGGCTACAATCACTGGATCACAGGACCCGGCTGCATGGACGCGCCTCTAGTTATGGCTGAGGTTCCCCAGGGGAATTTTGCCTTCGAGACGCACCTCCGAGTCATACAGTTTGGCCCCGGTAGCAACTTTCACCTTGCTGCTGCGGTTGGTTTTGGTCCTGGTTACGTCCTGGCTTGGGGGCCTTTTCGGGCGCCTGTACTTCCGGAAGGGCCAAAAGAAGAGCCGGAACTCTGGGCTGAGCCAACGGGCTTTGGTGGCTTTCTGAAAATTCCGCCCCCAGCGCGTGACCTCTACCTTCGAATCGAGCGCCGTGGCCAGTCCTACTCGCTCCTGTATAAGCGCACCCCTCGGGAAGACTGGGCCAGGGCCGGCGAGTATTACGCCCCTGCGCTGCCGTCCTTCGTGGGGTTCCTGGGCAAGACCTTTGGCGATGGCGAGGCCGTAGCGTTTGAGGTGGACTACGCGGCGGTGGAGGATTTGCCAGTGTCACAGGGCCAGCCCCAGGCGCGGCTGCGCATAGGCGCTGAAGACGCCTGGCCGCTGGATGAGCGTCGCTACTCGCATTTTATCGAGCATCTGGGCAAGTGCATTTATCATGGCCTGTGGGCGGAGAAGCTTTACAATCGCAAGTTCACGGGCAGTGAGGAGAACGGTGTGGTTGAGGGCTGGCGGGCGGTGGAGCCGGGGAAGGCGACCTTTGCGGCTGATCCAGCCGAGTGGTATGCCCCCTGCCAGAGCCAGCGGATTGAGACGACTGGCCCGGAAGGAGCAGGCATCGCCCAAGGGCCAACAGGTTTTCGTGGCGACGTGGCCCACGAGGGCTACGTGATAGCCAAATCCCGGCCAGCCGGCCTGCGGCTGCGGGTGGTACTGGCTGCGGGCGACAGGACCCTGGCTGAGGCGACCGTCGGCCCGCTGGCTGAGGACTGGCGGAAATATCCATTGACGCTGCCCGCGCTGGGTGAGGCCGTGAGCGCTGAGGTGCGGATAATGGCAAGCGGCCCGGGGACGGCGTGGCTTGGCGCGGTTTCTTTGATGCCTGCGGATAATCTCGACGGCTGGCGGCGGGATGTGGTCGAGGTGCTGAGAGCTGTCCGGCCCACGACCATCCGCTGGCCGGGGGGCAATTTCGTATCTCAGTATGACTGGAAGGAGGGGATAGGGGAGAGGGACAGGCGGCCGTGCCGGTGGAATCGGGCCTGGAATCAGTGGGAGTGGAACGACGTTGGCACGGACGAGTTTCTGCGGCTATGTGAGCTGCTGGGGGCTGAGCCGTACATCTGCGCAAATGCTGGCGAGGGTACGCCCCAGGAAGCCGCCGAGTGGGTGGAGTACTGCAACGGGCCGCCGGATTCGCCCATGGGCCGGCTGCGGGC
>JANZZA010000104.1 GCA_026419655.1 Armatimonadota bacterium
AGAAACTTTTGCAACAGAATCTTTGGAACACTACCCCTGCACGCCTGGCATGAGCAGCGGCGTTTAACCACCGATGTGCGCGGCGGGAGCAGCACCGGAAAGTTTGCCAGGGCGGTCCGGGAACGCCCCCTTTGAAGGAGCCACGTCCAGTAAAACTTCGCGCCATCCAGATGCCTGGGAAGGACGCCGGGCGTCGGGGCTAGCGCCGCTCCTCTGCGGGCTGCGATTGGGATGCGCGTATCCCTACGTCAATGAACTGCCCGCCCACGGTCTGACGACAGTGGACGGCCACGATGTTTTCCCCCGGCCTGAGTGGCTTGAGGACGGCCTCTTCCGGCGGCGTGGTGAAATAACTCATCACAAACCCCCGGAAGCTGGCCACAAGCTGTCCGTTGAGATAAACCTCGGCGTCTTCGTCGTGGTGGATTCTCAGCGCTGCCACTGCGAAAGCCGCCTCCGGCAACAGGAAACGGCGTCGCAGCCAGATGTCCGGGGTGTCCCAGCGCGTACCCACGATAGCGCCAGGCGTCTCAGGTGTGCCAAATCCCGCCTTACCCACCTGCCAGCCGCTGTCGTCAAACCCCGGCTTCATCCAATCCTGCGGCGGCTCCTGCGTGATATAGCGCCACTCACCAGCCTCCTCTTCCGCCGTCGGCAGCACAGTCTCCCACTCTATTCGCATCCTTCGCGGCGGCTGGGTCTCGTACGCTGCGGGCCGCGCGTTTATTGCCTTCACCAGCGCCGGGTCGTATTTCGGCTGGCGGTCGTAGAAATAAATGCCGTTCTGCTCTTGCTCGATGTCGGTCAGTTGCGTATAGCAAAAGCCGAAGATATTGGGGTTGTCCAGGAGCGTGTCGGTGAGGGCCTTGTAGCGTTCCAGGAAGCCCTGCAGGTCAACCTCGCCATATCCCCAGCCCTGGCCAACGTCCCGGTCGGTCCTGACGCGGATGCCGCCGTACTCACTCACGAAGAAGGGTTGCCCACGGTAGCGGCTTCGCGGGTCGCCTGGGAAGTTGTTCCATGGGTCCTCGCCTGTCAGGCCGAAGGTGGCATAGCGCGCCGCGAAGGACACGGGATTCTGGTCGTAGTCGTGGCAGTCGTAGACGTCGGTTTCGGGCCAAAGATGCGTATAGCCACTGGTGTCCAGGAAGGGACGGGTGGGATCAACCTGCTGAGTCGCCGCGAAGGCCGCCTGGACGGCTGCCATGACTTCACCGCCGCCGGTTTCGTTGAGTGGGCACCAGCCGATGATGCAGGGGTGGTTTCGGTCGCGGCGGATAACCTCCCACCACTCCTGCAGAGCAGCCTCGGCGGCCTCCCGATTGCCCCAGTTCACCCCCCAGCTTGGATACTCCCCCCAGACGATATAGCCCAGCCGGTCGGCCCAATAAAGCAGCCGTGGCTCGAAGACCTTCTGGTGCAGCCGGGCGCCATTGAATCCGGCAGCCATCGCAAGCTCCACGTCCTGCCGCAGGGCCTCATCGCTGGGCGCCGTATAAATGCCGTCGGGATAGTAGCCCTGGTCGAGCACCAGCCGCTGGAACGCAGGCTTGTCGTTGATAAGAAACCTGTTGCCCTCGATGGAGATTTTGCGCAGGCCGAAGTAGCTGTTCACGCTGTCAAGGGTCTTACCGTCGCGCAGGACTTCAATGGTCAGGTCATATAAGAAAGGCTTGCCGGGCTCCCAGGGAGTGACTTGAGAGAGCTTGAGCACCGCTACAGTTGCCCGCCAGCCCGCCGGGACGGTCTCTTCGCCGACCTTTTTGCCTGCTGCCATGGCCCGGAGCCGCACCTTCACGTCCTTCTGCGGCCCGTCGAGCCAGCCGCGAAAGATGACCCGTCCGCCGTCGAGGTCCGGCGTCAATACAAACTCCCGCAAATACGTCTCGCCCACTGCCTCGACCCAGACCGTCTGCCATATACCCGTCGTGCGCGTGTAGACGCATCCTTCGCTGACGGTGTGCGTTTGCTTGCCAGTGGCCTGCATTCCTGACGGCGTGTCATCGAAGGCATGCACCACAAGCTCATTCGGCCCATCACGCACTGCGTCGGTTATCTCGAAGCAAAAGGGCGTATACCCGCCCCGGTGGTGGCCGAGGTATTTGCCGTTCAGCCACACCCGCGCGAGCCAGTCCACGGCTCCGAAATGTAACAGCAGCCTCCGGCCTTTCATCCGCGCGGGCACTTCGAAAAACCGCCGATACCAGACATTCTTCATCAATTCCGTGCGACCAATGCCGGATAGCTGACTTTCGGGCGCGAAGGGCACTACGATTTTTGCCTCGAGGTCCCGCCCCGACATCAGCCCCCGCTGCTCCCCGTCGCCCGCCTCATCAATCTCAAATTGCCACTCGCCATTGAGGTTGAGCCACAGGTCGCGCTGAAAGTCAGGCCGGGGATGTTCCGGCCGCGGGATGGCGGCCGCCCTGCCAGGTTTCGCAGCCACCAAGCAATATGCGCATATGCCGACACAAGCCCAGGTCCAGTGCACTTGAGGCCCCCCTTCTCACGCGAGGGCTGGCGCTGCCACCTCTCCGCCAATGAGTGCAGCATTTACGGGGAGGGGGCAAGAGGAACCCCGCTTTTGCCCAAAGCGGCGGCCCCTGCTCTGGGGGCAACCCTTTTAAAAGGGTTGTCCCCCAGACTCTCTTCCCAAAACTTTTTCGTGCTGCTGCGAGTCGCTTATGGCTTGAACCAGATGTCCACCGTGATGTACTGGCCGAAGGGCAACTTTATTCCCTCAGCGTAGGGCCAGGTTGGCGGCTGGGTCCAGGCGGCCTCGGATATGAGCGACGAGCATTTCCGTCCATCCGCCAGCTCCAGCTCTATCCAGAACCGCCGCACCTTGAACCAGTCGGCTTCGTTGCGCAGGACGAAGACGTTGCGATAGCCCAGGGTCTTTATGGCTTCCGGCGGAAGCTCAACGGTGACGTTTTCGGCCCACACGCCTCTGACCTCGTCGCCGCCGGCTTCCGCCATCGGCCCGATCTCCACACCGTTAAGTACGCCGTAAGAGCCGTACTGGCCGGTCCCGCCGCTGAGGCCCATGCCGTCGTAATGCAGCCATCCGCGCCGGGCGCTGCGCAGCTCCTCGACCGTCACACCAGGAACCGGGAAGGGCCCGGGCGAGCGCCGGTAAGCTTCGGCATTTGTTTCCAGCACCCAGGTGAGCCGTTGCTCGCGGCTTTCCAGGCGCATGTCGGCCCAGCAGGCCCAGTCGCCGACCGAGTTGTCTTCCAGCCCTACGTCGGAGATGAGCTTGAGTCGCACCTTCCGGCCTGCCCAGGGCGTCAAGTCGGCCTCGATTGGCTCCCAGCGGTGCTGTGTGACGGTGTGCTCAGCCACGATAGTTTCTCGCCCGCGCTCGTCCACGACGGCCACCTTGTAGAGAATTCCATCCCCCGGGTCGCTGCCATCGCCCTTGCCCACGACTGCCCGAAAAGTCGCCGGCGTGGCCGGAAGCTGGACAGGCTCATATAGGGCGAAGGAATACCCCACCCCGCCCACGTAAGGCGGATGCATGAACAGGGCCTCTTTCTGCACATCGCCACAGCTTACATTATGGACAGTCACATACCCACGAGTCTGGCCGAAATCGTTGGTTTCCTGGCTGCCGCGCAGGCACATGCCGGCCGTGTATCTTACGGGCATGGGCCCGGCCGAAATATATCCGGCGCGGGCTACCAGGCCACGCTCGATTGACTGGCGCGTGTTTCCGGCCGCCAGCTCGATGACCAGAATCTCCGCCTGTTCCTCGGTCGGCGGGCCCAGGTCTACGCGCACCTGAACAGACTTACCTGGCTCAAGCCGTACCCTTTGCGTCCGGTCGCCGACAGCAAGCGTCGCGTCCTCAACCCGTGCCAGATTGCTAGTCATATCAACAACTATCTCGTTGCCCTCGAGGGCTACTTTCATGTCCGCCAGCGGAACCACCGTAAAGTCAATCCACGCCCCCTCTACGCGCCGCCAGATCCGCTCACCCACTTTTGCATCCTGCGGTATCTCGATTTCATGCTCCTGGGCGCCACGCACGACTACCTTCTCGCCCGCCACTACCTCGTCCCGGTCGCATCGCAGCTCCGCGGACGCGGCAGGCACCTGGCCGGCCGTGAGGATATAGCTGACGGCTCCCTCCACCGGCACCACATACGTCAGCCCTCGCGACACCCTTAGCTCTGCTGGTCCGACTTCAT
Source organism: Armatimonadota bacterium (assembly GCA_026419655.1). Classification (GTDB taxonomy): domain Bacteria; phylum Armatimonadota; class Zipacnadia; order Zipacnadales; family FEN-943; genus JANZZA01. Next base: position 4,194 of record JANZZA010000104.1, read on the forward strand.
TTCCCTGCATGTCCAGGGCCACAGCCGACCCAGCCTCGATTGCAAAACCACACTCCGCCCCGCCATAGAGAATGACCTCATACTTGCCTCCGTCGAGGATGCGACAGATGCCGATGCCGTTGCCGGCGGCTTTAGGGAAGCGCATGAAGCGCCCCCGACCGTCCACGTAAATATACGCAGGCGTGACGGCATAGTCGCAGCGGTGGCCTCTCGGGTCGGCGCTCATGACTTCAATCTGGCCGTCCTCAGTCCAGCCCATGTAGCCGTTGGGCGGCAGGTCTACCTTGCGCCCATACGCCTCGCAAGTCATGCGCAGCTTCTGACTGCCGTTGACGGCGGTGATGGTGCCGTCGGTGTAACGGGTGAGAATTTGGGAGCGCTCGTGCACGCCGCGGGCGATGGCTTCGCTGGTCGGCCAGAGGCGCCCCTCGCCGTCTACGTAGCGAATTTCGTCAGCGCTTGCCAGGCAGTACCGCGAATGGAGCTGCTGAAGCATGTAGTAGCTACGCAGGGCGGTATGCAGACCGCCTTCGTAGGTGAGGAAGCCGGGATGGCCGAAGGCGACGGTAGCCGCCAGGAAGCGGTCAATGGCAGCGTCGGCCTCCTCGCGGGTGTCCCGAGGAGGCCAGCGGCTGGCGTAAAACATGTCCGGGTTGCCCATCCCGAAATTGCAGCAAAGGTCGTGGAGCTTGCGCAGGTCGAAGTCCACCAGCCATGGATTGTGGTCAAAGCCATAGCCCTGGTCCTGGCCGTAGTTGCCGTCGGTGAGGCCGCAAAAGAAGGCATGGTGGCCACCCTCAGAATACACCGGCCCGTTCCAGGCAGCCTTTTGCAGCAGCATTATCTCCCCATAGGCGTAGAAAACAGCCGCAAAAGTCCCCGCGCCCGGCACGCGAGGGTCATAGTCCACCCGGTGCCACGGCGCCACAGCCGTATGCACGTCACAGTAGGCCGTCGAAAAGCGGAACTTTTCCTGGATTTTCGGCGCCAGCATCTCGCAGAATTCCACCGCCCGCGCTGGCTTTGGTGCGTAGCAGCGAAACCACGCCCCCTGGAGCTGATTGTCGGGCGTGCGGCTGATCAGGTCGGGACTCCAGTATTCGTTTACGGGCGCAAAGTCGGTGAAGTTGTTGTAGGGGCCGTAGACAAAGCCCAGCACGTCCTGCATGAAGCGCGAATATTCGTACTGGGCTTCGTCGCCGCCCTTGCCGGGCGCGGCTTTGGTGCGGAAGGTGAAGCTCTCGCCGCCATCCCGCCACATGGTCTCGTGGTCGGTAACGATTACCTTGCGCATCCCGTAGCGCCAGCATTCCCGCCAGAAGGCCTTGTCGGCCTCACGGTTGCTGGCCCCATGAGCGCGCCAGACGCCGGTGCCCGTCACGTGCTTCCATGGCGACACGGGGTTGGGAATCGTCGGCAGCACTTCCTCATATCGCGGCGAAGCAACCAGGAAAAACCGCTCGTAAACGTCATTGCGCGTGCCGTCGGTCTTGGGGATATACGTGACACCGCCCTGGTAAAATACCCTGCCTTCGCTGATGCGCGGATTAGCTGTGGGCACGGACGCATTTGACAGATACCAGTCCGTATGGCCCGTGAAGAAGAGAGGGATTTCAGGCGGGCCGGCACAGACCACCGCCGGCCGCTGCTCTCCCCACTCGTAGACATAGTACGGATTCATGATGAGCCGGGGATTCTCCAGACCCTCCGCGTGGCCGTAGCGCACCTCGACGACCTTTCCGCCCGGCGCAAAAGTATCTATGACAAGAGACTTGTTCCACAGCCTGTAAGTATAAGTGACCTCTGCCGACACATCGCCGGCCCACACGCGCCACCTGGAGACCACCGTGTCGCCCTGGCGCTGGGTGCCCAGATGCTCGGCCCGCTCAGGCTTCGTGGCCTGGCCGCCAACGTCAAGGTACACACCGCCGTCCACGCACGGCCTGAAGACCTTCCCCCGCCCCTCAAACTCGACCGAAATGTCCGACCAGTCGCCCGCTTTTGGGTCGATTCGGTACCTGAGCGTACCGTCGGAGCCCTGATAGGTGAATATAAAGGCGTTCCCTTCAGTCGTGAGCGTGGTCTTGAAGTCGCGGGTCAGGTTGTCGGGCAAGATGGTCTCGAGGCGGGTGGGGAAAGGTAGCTTTCCGGGCCCGGTATTGGTGCCTACGGTCTGCCCTGGGAACATGGGAATGCCGCGTTCCGGGCGAGGCTTGAAGGTGAGCGGCGGAAACTGTTCCACGAAGACCGCCAGGTTGTCGAAATAGATGGCGCGGTCATCTTTGTTTCGGCCGCCGGTGACGATGAAGCCCAAAAACTTGCCGCCATTGGCCACGCGCTCAATCTGCTCGGGCGTCAGGCGACGCCAGCAGAGGAACCATTCTTCCCAGTTTACATAAGCCAGAGGCACAGTGAACTCTGCGCCCTGGCGGTCGGCAAACAGCGCTGCCACGCTCACCGGCGGCGTGTCGGGGTTCGGCGCATAGCCCCAGTTGTTGCCATAAATCCAGCAGCTTACCGCGTCGAAGGGCGTCTCTATGTTCACCGGCTGGGGCGGAAGGATGCGCACTTCAGGGTTCCGTCCGGTGCCTCGATAGGTCAGTTTGCCCACATATCGGTCCCAAATTTGCTGCTCGCGGGTGCGCACGAAGCTGGCTTCGGCATCCCTGCACTCGACCCGCCAGCCTGTGAGATCTTCAAAGTCCACCAGAGGCGGGTGGTCATCCTTAAACCGGCCCGCCCAGTCAAGCTCATAGGGCCGTTTGCCGACTACTTCGCCCTCTTGCCCAAGGGCTGCCGCCCAAAGTAATGCCAGCATCGCTATCATCTCCCCGAGACCTCCTTGCCTGCACAAAAACTCCCGCGGCAGGACAAGACTTTACTCGAGGAAACCCCTTGAAAAGGTTTGCCCCCAGACCCCTCCCCAGCAGGAGAACCCCCCTTTCGGCAAAAAGCGGGGTTCCCCCTGCCCCCCCTCCCCGTAAATGCTCGTGCTCCCTGGCGGAGACGCGATGCCAACGCTGCCTGCGGGAGAGGGCTTGGGGCGCCGCCGGCTGCACTGGCAATGTTTCTTTCTGGGCCGGATTTTTCGGCGCACGGCCAATACAGCCACTATCCTCAGCCCCGCGCCACGGCTGCCCCCTCCGCTGCACTGGCGAGAGCGCCGCACTGCGCCGAAAAATCCGGCCCACCACAGTCTAAAAAGCTTGGGAAGGGGGGCCTGGGGGAGAACCCTTTTCAAAGCGTTCCCCCCAGGACACAGTCTTTTACGGCACGTGCGTGCTCTTGCCGGGCGGAAGGCCAGAACACCCGCCGCCTGCCCAGTTGCGCGTCGCTTTGACGAATAAAGGTAGGTGAGAGGCATGATTCTATGGTTGGCAGGCTTCGCGGTTTTCGGGGTGGCGGCGACAGTGGCTCAGGGTGACTTCTACGTGGCACCTAAGGGGAACGACGCCTGGTCCGGGCGACTGGCTGCGCCGAACAGGAGCGGTACAGATGGCCCCTTCAGGACGCTTCAGCGCGCGCGGGACGCGGTGCGGGCGGAAAAAGGCCGGCCGGGCAAAGGGCCGCTTCGGGTACTGGTGCGCGGCGGCACATACTACCTTGACGAGCCGCTTGTTCTCACGCCGGCGGACAGCGGCACCGCCCAGCGGCCCGTCATCTACGCCGCCCATCCCGGCGAGAAGCCCGTCATAAGCGGCGGCCGGCCGGTGACGGGCTGGCGCAAAGTGCCTGGGAGGTTGTACGCGGCGCGGCTGGGTTGGGTGCCGAAAACTAATGGCCGGTACTGTCTTCTCCTGGTCGGCGATGAGCTTCAGATACGCGCTCGCCATCCCAACTATGACCCAGCTAATCCTCATACGGGCGGGTATCTATTCGTGCGCCAGCCGGCCCACTGGGCGGGCGATTTCGGTGCTCGCGTCGGCTCCATCCACAATCCTGGCGATTTCCTCGAGTGGGAAGTGGACGTCCCGGCGGATGGCGAGTATGTCTTCTGGCTGTATTACGGCGCTTATAACGGGCCTTTCGGCCGGGAGACCATGGACGACCGCACGCAGTTGACGGTAGACGGCGGGCCGCCGATTCCTCTGCGCGACCTTGCCGACACGGGCGACTGGGGTGCTTTTCGATGGGGGCGCTGCGCCGTAAGTTCCCTCGGGGCGGGCCGGCACACTATTCGCTGGACAAACGTCAAGGGCGGCGGCCTCAACCTTGACGCCTTTGCTCTCTGTGATGACCAGGACTGGCAGCCCGCAGGTAGCGACAACCTGGCCGCGCCGCCAGGCAAACATCTCGTAATCGTTCAGTGTGAGGCCTTCAGCAAGGCTCAGGGCTCTCAGATGACCGTAGATGGCTACGTTGACCGGACGGGCACGCATATTTACTTCGACAGGGGAGCGCTCAAGGCCTGGCCGCTATCGCCCGACAAAGAGCTGCACATTTTCGTCTATGAAGGTGGCATCTGCTCGAATTCCGTGGTGCCTGTCGCTTCGATTGACGAAGAGCAAAGCCTGATGGTCACGGCGCGGCGGCCGGGGGGATATAGGCCTGAGGTGGGCGCAAGATTTTTCGTGGAGGATGTCCGTGAGGCACTGGATTCGCCCGGAGAATGGTATCTGGACAAAGCTACAGGGGAGCTAACTTACTGGCCCCGGCGAGCAGACTTTACAAAGCAGCCCGCCGTCATCTCAGTGCTCGACCGGCTTATTGAGCTGCGCAGCAAACCCGGAGAGCAGCCCGTCGAGTATATTAGCTTCGAGGGGTTCACTTTCACCTGCACGGACTACACGGACGAGCAGGACGACTGGTACCACAGCGCCTCGGCGGCTATCTGGCTGCGGGCCGCAAGCCACTGCAAGTTTGTGCGCAACCGTTTCGTGAACCTGGGCGGCACAGGCATAGTCATGGTGGGCAACTGCTGCCACAATGAGGTGACCGACAACGAGTTTTGCTATCTGGGCGCCGGCGGCGTCACAATCAACGGCAATCCCGAAAACAAGCACCTGGGCTTGGCTGAGCCAGGAAAGCCCGCCGAGCACAACGTCGTCGCCAGAAATCACATCCATCATACAGGAATTACCTTCAAGCACGGCAATCCTGTCTGCCTCAACTCCGCCGAGAACTGCCTGATCGCCAACAACTATATCCACGACCATCCCCGCCAGGGGATAGTGCTCACCAAGGCCTGCGGCGGCAACCGCATAGAATACAACGAGCTGCGCAACAATAGCCTGGAGACTGCCGACACCGGAGCAATCTACACCTATGAAACGCTTCACCTGCCCACGCCAAACATCATCCGCGGCAATCTCGTGGTCAACACGGTCGGCCTCGCGACGCGCCAGGACGGCTCCTTTGTGTCGCGGGATTTCTCCTGGGGCATATACATAGACGGCGAGTCGAGCAACTGGGTGGTCCGCGACAATGTCGTGGTAGGTGCGTCCTGGGGCCTGGTATTCATCAACGGCGGGCGGAATAACGTGGTTGAAAACAATATCTTTGTGGACGGGTGGAAGGGGCAAATCATGTACAGCAACTACTCCACCCGCGGGACGGGCAATATCTTCCGCCGCAACATCGTAGCCTGGTCTGATCCCGAGGTGCCGCTTTTCCGGCCGGGCGGCTGGGCAAAAGACAAGAACCTTGTGGACGCCGACTATAACCTTTACTGGCACGGCGGCCATCCCATCCCAGAGCTCGACGAGCTGCGGCAAGCTGGCCTGGACACGCACTCAATCGTGGCCGACCCGCTTTTCGTAAGTCCGGCTCAGGGAGACTACAGGGTGCGTGGTGAGTCGCCTGCGAAAGCTCTTGGTTTTGAGCCTATTGACACATCCCTCATCGGGCTGCGGCGCTGCAGGGTGAAGTAACTGATACTGCAATCGTTCTAAGGCTCGCCGGCGTGAGCATTGTTTCGGGCAGGCCGTGTGGGGCGGCCCGGTAGGCGGAATGGCCAGAGCCGGCGCACAGCGGCGGCGAAGGCCGAAGGCAGGTATAGCGGTACGGTCTTGGAATAAGCCGCGGGTGATATGCTAAAATCGTCGGCGGGATTACGTGAACACAGGCGAGGTGAGACTCATGCGCAGGGCGGGCGCAGTATTTGCTATCGTGCTTCTGGTAGTGGCGGCGGCCGCGTTGGCTCAAGAGGCGCCACAGCTAATGGGTACGGTGACCTTGCGCGGCGGAAAAGCATTGACTGGCAAGATTCAGCTTGCGGAGTTGGGCGTGGTCGAGGGGGCAGGGATTGGTAATAGCTTGCCTGGCCGCGGCTCCCTGGTGCTCAAGGTAGGCACGGAAACTGTGCGCGTTACGGGCGATGAGATCGCAAGCATATCGGTGCAGTGGGTGAACACTGGGACTGAGGCCGAACCGCGTTGGGAGATCCAGAAGGTAGTCGTGGCGAAGAGGGACGGCAGCAAGGTGGAGGGCGCGCCGGACTGGCTACTGCACGCAACTAATGTCTGGGTGGTTACAGCGGACGGGAAGGCTGAGCGAGTGCACGTGTTTCCCGTCGGCGGCGAGCCGTTTTCGCCCGATAACCTGATTGCCAAGGTGGAACTAGTCGGTGCCGCCCCACCCGGTCAGCCCGCGCCAGTCGTACCAGCAGCTCCGTCAGCTCCAGCCGCGCCGGCGGAAGAACCCGAGGTTGAGGAAGTGACGCCCGAGGCTGCAGCGCCGATGCCGACTGAGCCTGAGGCCCCTGAAGGCACCGTGATAGAGGTGCTCCGGCCTCCAGCCGCAGTCGCTCCGGCGCCAGCCGTCAGGCCCGTCGCACCCGGTGAGGTCGTCGGCCAAGGAACCCTATCCTTCGTCGTAAAATGCCCCGGCTGCGGCCAGTTGCTCAAGGTCATAATTAGCGCCAACGCCGTAACGGTGGAGCACCTGCCGACGCCGGCCGAGTAAAGGCCCGCGGCAGCAGGCCCAGAGACTGACGTGCTCGGGCCCGGCCGAGTGTTCATGAGCTTAGGTGATGCCTCGCCGCGGTCGTCGGTGGGCCGCGGCGAGGCCGCGTTTAGCACGCCACCATGAGCGTGTCATCTGTACGAGGGGTAGCCATGACGCCTGAACAACAGCTTGAAACGCTTACGCGTGGCGCTGTAGACGTGGTTTCTCGTGAGGAACTATTGGAGAAACTGCGGCGCGGCAAGCCCCTGCGCATAAAATACGGGGCCGACCCAAGCGCGCCTGACCTTCACCTCGGCCACAGCGTCCCCCTGTGGCGCCTCCGCCGCTTCCAGGACCTGGGCCATACCATCGTTTTCATCATAGGCGACTTCACTGGCCGCATCGGCGACCCGTCAGGTCGCTCCCGCACCCGTCCCATGCTCTCCGAAGAAGAGGTCAGGGCCAATGCCGCCACCTACGCTGCCCAGGTTGGAAAAATCCTCGACATCTCGCGTTGTGAGATTGTCTACAACAGCCAGTGGTTCTCGGAGATGGCCGCCGACGGCCTCCTGCGCCTGGCCGCTCGCTATACCGTCGCCCGAATGTTAGAGCGCGACGATTTCGCCAAGCGTATGGGCGCCGAAGCCCCCGTCGCTATAGTCGAGCTCCTGTATCCGCTGATTCAGGCCTACGACTCGGTAATGGTGCGGGCGGACGTGGAAGTTGGCGGCACGGACCAGCTATTCAACATGCTCGTGGGTCGGGACATCATGCGAGCTTACGATATGGAGCCCCAGGTCGTTATGACCTGGCCCCTGCTCGTGGGCACCGACGGCCATGAGAAGATGAGCAAGTCCCTCGGAAACTATATCGGCGTGACCGACCCGCCGGGGGAAATGTTCGGCAAGCTCATGTCCATACCCGACGCCCTGCTGCCGCAGTACCTCGAACTTCTCGTGGAGATGCCCGCGGAAGAGATTGCCCAGCTTCAGCAGGATATGGCCGCCGGTGCCGTTAACCCGCGCGATATCAAGGACGAAATGGCGCGGCGCATCGTGGCCCTGTATCACGGCGAAGAGGCCGCCCAGCAAGCGTCCGAAGAATTCCGGCGTGTCTTCTCCCAGCGGGAATTGCCGTCGGACATGCCCGAAATCGCTGTCTCGGCCGGCGACCTGGTCAGCGGCAAAATCTGGCTGGTTCGGCTCACCACGGTGGCCGGCTTCGCACCGTCAAATTCCGAGGCCCGTCGGCTCATCCGTCAAGGCGCGGTTAGCATCAACGACCAGATAATCACTGACGAGAACGCCGAGGTAGAAGTGCGAACAGGAGATGTCCTTCGGGTCGGAAAGCGCCGCTTCGGCCGGATCACGGTGAAGCCGGGCGACTGACAGCTCTGCGGGCGCCCATGATTGCTTCGCCTCGGCACGTCCGGGCCGCGATACACGGCAGCATGCAAAGGGGCAACTAGTGGCGCCGCGCCTGCGCACGTGTGTTTTGCCTTGGGCTGCTCCCTAAGCAGCAGCCCCATGACCGCTGCTCCCGCGCGCATGTGGTTTGCCCTTGGAAGGCCCCTGCCCCGAGGGCAACGCGGGCGCTGCCCGCGCACGTGTGGTTTGCCCTTCCCGTGCGGACTGCTTCGCCGTAAGGCCTGCGCGCTGCCCCGGCACGTGTGGTTCGCCCACAAATTCCGGGCTGGTTTTACACGCAGGGCCGGCGTGTCTCTGTACGTGCAGGCTGCCCCAGGAGCCGGTCCACATCAAGCCCCTCCATTGGGCCGTGCGTCGATGCGTCTGGGCCGTGCCGGAGGCAGCCATGGCCCTCCGGAGGATGGGGTTCAGAATTCACGACCCCGGGGATGGAACCTCGACTGTGGAGCCCTGACGACCCAGGCAGGGTTTGATGCATCCGCGTGCCCGATGCGCTGTGAAGCCGCTATCGCGGCACCGGGACTGAGGCGATGACGGTGCGGATGATGTCGTCGGGCGTTTGGCCTTCGATTTCCACTTCGGGCCGCAGGATTAGTCGGTGGCGCCAGGCAGGCGGCGCCATGGCCTGCACTTCGTCCGGCCCCAGATAATCCTTTCCGCGCAGGGCCGCCAGAGTCTTGGCCGCCAAGAGAAGCATCACCGCCGCGCGCGGGCTGGCCCCTAAAGTCAGCAGGGGACTTTCTCGCGTCGCCCGCGCCAGGTTTGAGATGTAACCCAGCACGGCGTCACTTACTTCGACTCTGGCCGTTTCCTCCCGGCACTGGGCCAGCTCCTCGGGTGTGGTCACCGGCCGCACGCCTGCCTCGGCCAGGCGGTTGGCATCAAAGCCCTGGTCGTACCGCCGCAGGAGCTCCCTTTCTTCTTCCGGGGCGGGATAGTCCACGACGACCTTGAGCATGAAGCGGTCGAGCTGGGCTTCGGGGAGCGGATAGGTGCCCTCAAACTCCACTGGGTTTTGCGTGGCGAAAACGGTGAAATCGGGGTCAAGGGGATGGCTTGTACCGTCAATGGTGACCTGCTTTTCCTGCATGCCTTCCAGGAGCGCCGACTGGGTCTTGGCGGGGGCGCGGTTGATTTCGTCGGCAAGGAGAAACTGGGTGAAAATAGGGCCGCGGCGAAGGTGGAACTGGCGCGTTTCCATGTCGAAGACGTAGGTGCCCAGAATGTCGGAGGGCATCAGGTCGGGCGTCATCTGCACGCGGCGGAACTCTTTGCCCAGGGCAATGGCGAGAGCGCGGACTAGGAGCGTCTTGGCCGTGCCAGGGACGCCTTCGAGGAGGACGTGTCCACCCGCCAGGATAGCCACCAGACACTCCTGGATTAGCCGCTTTTGGCCGACTATGGCATTCCCGATGGTCTCCTGGACTTTGGTGGCAAGCTCGTAAGCTTTTGCGGCGAAACGCTCCTCAGCCATGCTGCTTTCTCTCCTTTGCGATGGCCGAAAGGTCAGCAGCCAGTTTCAGCATTTGGTGGCGGCCTACCGCTGGCGCTTGTAAGACAACCTCCAGCGTCCTCAAAGTGTCTTCCAGACGGTCGGCGACGGCGAGGCCGCGGCGGCGCGCTGCCTCGCCGAAGACTTCTGGTGGCGCCTGGGGCGGCACGCCCAGCCGGGCGCTCCATGCCCGCCGCGCGCCCCGGCCAAGCATTTCCAGGGCCGCCTTGTTCATGCCCGCTCGCTGATAAAGCCAAGCCACGGCGCGGACATACTCGCTGACGGTCCTCCTCGGGCGTTCTCGAAAGGCTCTTGCCCGTCCCATGCGCAACATTCCTGCGCCGACGTAAAAAGCTAAGGCCGCCAACAGAGTCCACAGGGCTGCATCTATTGCCCGCCGCGCCCGGCCAGCTTCTCCGAGCTGTTCGTACCTCGCCAGGCCATGGTGATACTCGTCGAAGGCCAGACGCGCTGGCGCGTCGGGCAACAGTATAGCTGCCGCGAGCAGGGCGTTGTCGGCCTCGCCCAGGTACTTGTTAGATAGGATGTTGGCATCGCCCAGGACATCTATTCGGCCCTGGCCGAGGGACATTGCCAG
>JANZZA010000214.1 GCA_026419655.1 Armatimonadota bacterium
CGCTTTGGTGGGCTGGGTGGCCAGTTGCACTGGCGCGTCGGTCGCAGACCGTGACCCGGAGAGAGGCTTCACCGGTCGGGCCAGCGGGCATATCAGGAAGGTGAAGGACGGCACCAGCCACGTGGCGGCGCTGGTTTTCCCGCGCGTTGATGTCACGCCAGGCGGCACCTATACCCTTAGCGGTTGGGGGCGCGGGCACGTGCCGGCTGGCCAGGCCATGCTTTTCCTGTATCAGTACGACGCCGCCGGCCAGTATTTGGGCCACGGACTTTACTGTCATGTGCCCAAAGAGACCGACGTTTGGGTGCCGCTGCACAAAACCGAACAGCTCCGCGACGACTGTGCCTTCGTGCAGGTGCGCTTCGAGATTTACGGCTTAGAGAGCGAGGGCGAGGCATGGGTGGATGATGTGTATTTTGGGCCTGATACGCAGGGGCCGGGGCCAGTGCGCGGGCTGAAGGCGGAGGTGCAGGGGGGCCGCGTGCGGCTGTCCTGGCAGGCCCCTGAAGGCGATGCAGTGGCGTATTTCGTCTACCGGTCGCCTTATCCGCGCTTCGAGCCGGGGCAGGCCAACTTCGTCGGGCTGGTGCGCGACGCGCAGTGTGAGGTGGAGATTACGCCCCGGCCAAGCTATTTCGGTGTAGTGGCAGTAGACGCGGCCTTGAATCCGTCGGAGTTGGCGTTTTTAGGGCCGGCGGCGGGCAAGGGCGTGCCTGGAGAGCCGGCAGTGGTCGTGTGGACGGACGGACCGGGGCACAGGTGGGATGAGGCCCTGCCCGAGAAGTTGCCCAAGGGGCCTATGGCGCTGCAGTTTGAGGCTGCGCGGGGCGAGTATGAGAATGCGCAGGTTTTTGTGGGCGCCACCCAGCGGCTCTTGAGGGCTGCGGAGGTACGTGCTGGAGCGCTGAAGGGACCCAAAGGGGCCACTGGGGTGCCCTCACTGCGCCTTTTTGTGCAGGAATACGTCAATCTTCCGGGGTGGGGACGGAGGATAGCTGACCCGCTTGTGCCGCCGCGGGCTGTGGACATCGAGGCGGGACTTCTGCGGGGCTGGGGGGTGCAGGTCTATGTGCCGCGCGAGTGCGCTCCGGGGGACTACAAGGGGCAGCTTGAGGTCCTTTTGGGCGGCCGGAGGTATGCGCAGGTGCCTGTTTCAGTACGCGTTTGGCCTTTTGCGGTACCCGAGGAGAACCACTACAGCGGCGCCTGGGGCATATGGACGGGGCAGATAGCCGAGCAGGAAGGCATTGGGCCTGGCCAACCAGGCTGGGATGAACTCGTGCGCCGCTACAGAGAATTCTTCCTCGAGCACCGGATGATACCGCGCGAGACGCCACCGCTGGGCAGCGAAGAGGGCATGAAATGGGTGCGGGACCCGCGGCTGACGGACTTTGTACTGCCGTGGCCCTTTGCGCGGCTGCCGGGGGAAGAGGAGGTTGTCCAGCTAACGCGGCTCTTTGACAGGCTAAGGGCTGCGGGCGTCCTGCAAAAGGGCTACGTTTACATTTACGACGAGCCAGAAGAGGCACATTATGACATTGTGGCTTCGCTGTGCAAGCGGCTGAGGGAAGCTGCGCCGGATGTGAGGATTCTCCTAACGGAAGAGCCCGTGGAGCCGCTGTATGGGCTGGTGGACATCTGGTGCCCAATCACGCCGAATTTTGCGGCGCACCTGGAGCGGTGCCGGCAACGACAAGCACTGGGGGAGGAGGTCTGGTGGTACGTCTGCTGCGGGCCGCTGCCGCCATGGCCGAATTATCTTTTAACCAACGACCTGATAGACGGGCGGGTGCTCTCGTGGCAGCAGGTCAAGTATAATGTGGACGGCGAGCTTTACTGGGCCGTAACGTGCTTTCCTGGGAACGTGTGGGATTCGGCCCTGGGGATCCAGCCAGGGGACGGCTATCTTTGCTATCCTGGCAGGCCGCGCGGCCTGCAGGGGCCGGTGACATGCACCAGGGCCGAGATAATCCGCGACGCCAAAGAGGACATCGAGCTTATCTGGTTGCTCAGGCACCAGGCGGCGGCAAAGGGCCAAAAAGAACCCGCGGAGCAGGTAGTGGCGAGGGCGATAGGCCTGGTGACAACAGACTTTTTGAAATACACGAAGGACGACAGGGATATTCAGGCGGCGCGGCGGCTGATAGCTCAGGAGCTGGTGGCACTGGGGGCCAGGTGAGAGCTGCCCTGTAGCGGCGCAGCCCGGCCCGGCGGGACACACTGCCCCGTGGAGGCATTTATCAGCAGCTTGACGGGCCGCAAAGGTGAGGACAGCACGAAAAAGTTTGGGAAGGGGGTCTGGGGGAGAACCCTTTTGAAGGGGTTTCCCCCAGGGCAGGGGAACCCCCCTTTGGGCAAAAAGCGGGGTTCCCCCTGCACCCCCTCCCCGTAAATGCTCGTGCTCCCTGGCGGAGATGCGCGGTCACCAGACCTGCGCAGAGGAGCCAGAGTTTCATCAAGCACTACTTGGCTGGTGAGGACAGCACGAAAAAGTTTGGGAAGGGGGTCTGGGGGAGAACCCTTTTCAAAGGGTTTCCCCCAGAAGGGGTTTTTGGGAAGTTGTTTGTAGTAGGCAGAGCAGTGTGGTTTTATAATGGCATTGGGTAGGGGGAGTAGGGTGGGCTGGATAGCGGCGGGTGGCGAGGGCAATAGGTGCTTTGGGAGAAGTGATGGCAAATGGCAAGGAGAGCAGCGCCTGGTGGTGCCGGAGCTGAGGGAGATAAGAAAGACATGGATTTTGAAACGGCTTTGGGCCAGCTAGAGGGGATAGTGAGTGAGCTGGAGAGCGGCAGATTGGGCCTTGAGGAATCGCTGGCGCGGTTTGACGAGGCGATGAAGCTACGGGAGTTTTGTGCGCGCAAGCTGCGCGAGGCGGAAGCAAAAATAGAGGAGTACACGGCCCGGGCGGAGGCAGCCAATAGCGCGCACGAGATAGACGACGAAATCTTTGACATGGACGCCGTGGGCTGCGAGGGGGCGACAGAGGCTGAAGACGAGGGGGACGTCGGCGACGCCACACAGGGCCGGCTGCTCGGCGGCGCGGAATAGCGCCCTCGGGGCGCACGAGAAGAGGCGGCTGTGCCGGCGGGGGCAGCGGTCTGTAGAGAAGCCATCTTGGGAAGACATCTACGGGGGAAACCATCTAAGGGAAGACTGTCTAAGCCGAAAACCGTCTGAGGGAAAAGCATCCAAAAAAGCATCCAGGTGAAAAGCATCTTAGGCAAGACCATCTGGGGGAAACCGTTTGAAAAGGGTTCTCCCCCAGGCCCCCTTCCCAAACTTTTTCGGGCTGTAAGAGGTGAAACCGGCTGCGTTTGGGCCGTGGTCGAAACTTCAAAAAGGACACCACTGGCGCGGATACTTGCACTCTGAGAGGGCAGGAGAGGCAAAGGATTAAGGAGGATAGCGGGGGTTGGATTCTCCTGGCCCGTGCATTTTGAGGCGCGATTTTTCCGATGGGGCTGCTCGATACCATAAACTCCCCAGCCGACCTTCGCAATCTTTCCGTCCAGCAGCTTGAGGAGCTCGCCGGGGAGATACGGAAGCGGATAATCGAGACGGTGGCCCGCACTGGCGGGCACCTTGCGCCCAGCCTTGGCGTAGTGGAGCTGACTCTGGCTCTGCATTACGTCTTTGATTCGCCGCGGGACAAGATTATCTGGGACGTAGGGCACCAGGCCTATGCGCATAAGCTGATTACGGGGCGGCGGGAGGCCTTCTCGACTCTGCGACAGCACGGAGGCTTGAGTGGGTTTACATCGCGCGCGGAAAGTCCCCATGACCCCTTCGGGGCCGGCCACGGCAGCACCAGCATCGCAGCGGCGCTGGGTTTTGCCAGAGCACGGGACCTGCGAGGCGGGACGGAGAAGGTGGTGGCGGTGATTGGGGATGGGGCGATGACGGGTGGGCTGGCGCTGGCGGCTCTCAACCAGGCCGGCGCGATGCAGGCGGACATGATGGTGGTGCTCAACGACAACGAGATGAGCATCAGCCACAACGTGGGGGCGCTGAGCGCGCACCTGGCGCGGCTGCGGGCAGCCCTGGTGGAGCCGGCGGTGCGGCGCATGAGAGCAGAAGTAGCCCAGGCCCTTCGCCGCGTGCCCATGGGCGAGGCCATGCTTGAGGCTCTGGACAGGGTGCGGGATGGCGTGAAGCAGCTTGTGGTGCCGGGGATGCTTTTCGAGGAGATGGGCTTCACGTACCTGGGTCCAATAGACGGTCACTACCTGCCCGACCTTATTTCTACGCTGCGACAGGCGTCGCGGCTGCGAGGGCCGGTGCTTGTGCACGTGGTCACCGTGAAGGGGAAGGGCTACGAGCCTGCCGAGGCAGACCCGGTGCGCTTTCATGGCACGCGGCCTTTTGAGGTAGAAAACGGGCTGGTGGATGCCAGCCCGCCATGCATGAAAACCTATAGCCAGGTTTTCGGAGAGGCCCTGGTGGAGCTGGCGCGGCGGGATGAGCGGATTGTTGCCGTGGCCGCAGCCATGATCGAGGGGACGGGCCTGGCGCCTTTTCGCGAGGCTTTCCCACAGCGGTGCTTTGATGTGGGGATGGCGGAGGAGGTGGCGGTGGTCTTCGCGGCGGGGCTGGCGGCGGCTGGACTGAGGCCCGTGGTGGCCATATACTCGACTTTCCTGCAGCGGGCCTATGACCCGATAGTGCATGACGTGGCCCTGCAAGGGCTGCCTGTGGTATTGGCGCTGGACCGGGCCGGACTGGTGGGCGATGATGGGCCGACGCACCACGGCGTTTTTGACCTGAGTTACTTGCGCCACGTGCCTGGGATGGTGTGCATGGCGCCGGCGGATGAGGGAGAGTTGCGGCGGATGCTGGCCACGGCACTGGCCTTGGACGGCCCGGCGGCGATAAGGTATCCGCGAGGCGCCGGCCCTCAGCGGGGGCTCGTTGAACCCGTGGAGCCTCTAGAGGTCGGGAGGGCCCAGGTGCTGCGCGAGGGCGGCGACGTGGCCATTTTGGCGCTTGGAGCGATGGTTCCGGCGGCCCTGGAAGCAGCGGACACCCTGGCCGCCGAGGGGATAGAAGCCACGGTTGCTAACGCCCGCTTCGCCAAGCCGCTTGACGCTGAGCTGCTGTGCGAGCTGGCTGACAGGTGCAGCGGTATAGTGACGGTGGAAGAAAATGCGGCGGCGGGAGGCTTTGGCAGCGGGGTGATGGAGCTGCTGGCGGCGCGAGGATTTCAGGTGCCTGTAAGAGTCCTGGGACTGCCGGATAGCTTTGTGCCACATGGCGACCGCCAGCAACTTTTGAGGGAGTGTGGCCTTGACGCCGCAGGAATAGCGCAGGCGTGCAGGGAACTGGCCCGAGAGGGATAGAA
>JANZZA010000194.1 GCA_026419655.1 Armatimonadota bacterium
CCGCCGCGCCGCGCAGCACCTCCGGCTCCATGCCCTCCACGTCGGCCTTAATGAAATCAACCCGGTCGAGAGCAAGTTCGGCCACCAGGCTGTCCACAGAGCGCATAGGCACTGTAACGGAACTGCCGTGCCTCAGCAGCACGCCTGAGTGACTTCCGGGGTACATTGTCGAAAGGGTCAAGCTTAATTCGCCGTCTGTCTGCCCAACGCCACAACGACACAAAAGCACATTGCGGGTGCCCCTGGTGGCCAGGTTTTTTTCAAGACATCTGGCGTTTGCCTCAATCGGCTCGCAGGCAACAACCTTGCCCCCTTGGCCTACCAACCTCGACGCCAAGAGGCTAAATATGCCGACGGAGGCGCCGATGTCGAGCACCACCGTGCCGGGTTCGAGAACTTCGGAGGCTCGATACTGGTCCAGCCAGTACACATCCCGCCAGTTGCGCAGAATAAAGCGCACGACCGTCATCGGCAGCGCGCCCTCGGGTACGTCGAAAAACACGTCCTGGCCGAAAAATCTTACGCGCCAGCAACCATCTTCCTCGGATAGTCTCCACAGGCCAATGCGTGGTCCAAGGAAGAAGTCGAGATGCTCGTGGCTGAGCAACGCAACCTGCCGGACCGTGCGCCAGTCCCACCCTACCCTTCTGGCTCTCAGCATTTCCGGCACAAGCCTGCTCACCCGGCGGTATAGAGAAGAAGGACTGAAGATGCCAAATCTCACTGCTCCTTCACCTCACCACCCAGACTGTAAGACCTGCGGCTCAACGGTGCTCTTGCGGCGTGCCGGCGCGAGAGACGAATTACACCCACTTGCGCCACGAGCTTGGGCAGCGTAATACCACCCCCGGACCCGCACATAAAAGACGGCCTACCCCTGAAAGCAAAGCTGCCGGCCTCTGCCGCATTGTACAGCAAGGTACACAGCACTTCCCACGCCCCAGGCTCCGTCGGCCAGCAGCTTTG
Organism: Armatimonadota bacterium; assembly: GCA_026419655.1. Taxonomy (GTDB): domain Bacteria; phylum Armatimonadota; class Zipacnadia; order Zipacnadales; family FEN-943; genus JANZZA01. The sequence continues at coordinate 967 of JANZZA010000194.1, forward strand.
ATGAGGCACCTTGCCGCGGATTGCCGTGCCACATAGCAACCTAAGGCCCGGCCCGGAGTCTCTGATTGACCTCGCGCAGAGCCGCAAGCATGTAGGAGCGGGCGTTGTCGGCCGTCACGTTCCAG
>JANZZA010000197.1 GCA_026419655.1 Armatimonadota bacterium
CTGGAACGTGACGGCCGACAACGCCCGCTCCTACATGCTTGCGGCTCTGCGCGAGGTCAATCAGAGACTCCGGGCCGGGCCTTAGGTTGCTATGTGGCACGGCAATCCGCGGCAAGGTGCCTCATCAAAGCTGCTGGCCGAAGGAGCCTGGGCGTGGGAAGTGCTGTGTACCTTGCTGTACAATGCGGCAGAGGCCGGCAGCTTTGCTTTCAGGGGTAGGCCGTCTTTTATGTGCGGGTCCGAAGGTGGTATTACGCTGCCCAAGCTCGTGGCGCAAGTGGGTGTAATTCGTCTCTCGCGCCTGGCCGCCGCAAGAGCACCGTTGAGCCGCAGGTGTTACAGTCTGGGAGGTGAGGTGAAGGAGCAGTGAAACTTGGCATCTTCAGCCCCTCGTCTCTGTACCGGCGCGTGACCAGGTTAGGGCCTGAAATCCTCAGGGCCAGAAAGGTAGGGTGGGACTGGCGCACGGTCCGGCAGGTGGCGTTGCTCGGCGACGGACATCTCGACTTCTTCCTTGGACCACGGATTGGCCTATGGAGACTATCCGAGGAGGATGGTTGCTGGCGCATAAGATTTTTCGGCCAGGACGTGTTTTTCGACGTACCCGAGGGCGCGCTGCCGATGAGGGTCGCGCGCGGCATCCTCCGCACCTGGCGCGATGTCTATTGGCTCGACCAGTACAGGGCTTCAGAGGTGCTCACGCCTGGGGCTGTCGTGTTCGATATTGGTGCATCCGCAGGCATATTCACCTTGTTGGCGTCGCGTCTGGTAGGGGGTGGCGGCAGGGTCATTTCGTGCGAGCCGGTGGACGGAAACTTTCGTTGCCTCGAAAGGAATCTTGCAGTGCGGAAGGTTAGCAACGTGGTTCTACGTCCCTGTGCTGTTGGGGCCGCCGACGGCGAGCTAACCATCAACCTTTCGACAACCAACCCAGGCGCTCATTCGGCTGTAAGGGCTAGCGCGGGCGAGTCTGTTGTTGTTCCAATGCGCTCCCTAGATGGCCTCGTGGCTGAGCTGGGTTTGGAGCGGGTTGACTTCATCAAGGCCGACGTGGAGGGCATGGAGCCGGAGGTGCTGCGCGGCGCGGCGGGAACCATCCGCCGCTTCAGGCCGTGCGTGTCTATGTCCGCGTACCATCTCCCGGAGCACAGAACTCTGCTGCCGCAGATGCTTCACGAGATTGAGCCGTCGTACAGGTGCGAGGTGCGCAAGGCTTTCAAGGGTGCGGAGCTCAACTTCTTCGCCTGGGTGCCGCGCCATTAGGTCGCTCCGCGTGTGCAGGCGAATCCTGCCGGGAGGCAGGGTTTTGCGCTGGACCACTGGCGGCGTCTGAGGCCTGATGGGCCGACTGAGCCCTGGTTCTCAAAGATGGCGAGCTAAAGTGAGAGCCCGGGCTGCCGCCTTCTCCTACTTCGGGCGTGCGGCGTGCAGGTCGGCGCATCAGGACGAAGCCCGCGACACAAGGGCCGAGAGAGGCTGTTGTGGGTACCGACTACATTCCACCGCGCGAGTCGGCGAGGTGGCTGCTCCAGTAGGGCAATCCACCAACTTTGCCTGGTGGTGAGTTTTGGTATGGTTCGTATCTGGCGCCGGTGCAATTGCTTGTGGTTGGGTGCGGCTTTAGTTTTGCTGGCCGGAGCCGTGCATCCGCTAACGGTGGACAACCTCGCTGATGGCGAGACCCTTCGCTATCCCGTGGCACTATTGCGCGGCACCGTGGGCGACCCGAGCGTCAAGACCGTGGAGACTGTCAACATCACCCGAAGGGAGCGTGTGGCTGCCCTGGCGCACAAGGGGAGATTCGTCGGCCTTGTCGAGCTTGCGCCTGGGGCCAATGAGCTTTCTTTCTCTGCCGGCGGCGAGAATCTGAAAATCACTCTCCGCTACCGCCCACAGACCAATTCCTACATCGTCCGCGTCATCTACTTCATCGGCTCTGACGGCGCTACCGACTACCAGACACCCTTGCCGAACGACCCACAGAATTTTCGCGGCAAGCTTGCCACGGCCGCCAAGCTCCTCCAGACCTTCACTGCTGAAAGCCTGCACGCTCTCGGCCTGGGCCGCCGCACCTTTAACCTGGAATTCGACGGGCGTGGGGAAGTTGTTGTCCATGTGCTTCGCGGCGACAAGACATCGGATGAGTACCGCACGCTGGACGGCGGCCAGCTTTTCGGCGAGGTTGCTGGCGAGATAGCC
>JANZZA010000199.1 GCA_026419655.1 Armatimonadota bacterium
GATTTGCCGCGGCAGGCCAGTGCCCGTCGGTCAGCGCACCGTTATTATGGGCATACTCAACGTGACGCCGGATTCCTTTTCCGGTGACGGAGTTGCGGGCCGGCCACAAGAAGCCCTCGCACGCGCCGAGGAAATGATTGCGGCCGGAGCCGACATTCTCGACGTAGGCGGTGAATCCACCCGGCCCGGCAGCGACCCCGTGCCGGCTGATGAGGAATGGGCGAGAGTAGGACCTGTGATCGAGGCTCTGTGCGGCCGGGATGACGTTGTTGTTTCCCTCGACACGCGGAAGACCGAGGTGGCCGAGAGAGGTCTGGAAGCCGGAGTGCACATCATCAACGACGTGGGCGGTCTTCGGGCACCGGGGATGGCAGAGGTTGTCGCGGCCAGCGGCGCCGGTGCCATCATCATGCACATGAAAGGCGAGCCGAAAACCATGCAGGTGGAGCCAGCCTACGACGACCTGATCACCGAAATCTATGAATTCCTTTCGGAGCGAATGGAAGCCGCCATAAACGCTGGCGTGGCGGAAACTGCCCTGGCGGTAGACCCCGGTTTCGGCTTCGGCAAGACGGTGGAGCACAATCTGACGATAGTGAAGCGCCTCCGGGAGCTTCATACGCTGGGCCGGCCGGTAGTACTGGGTGCTTCACGCAAGTCCACTATTGGCGCCGTTCTCGACAAGCTGCCCCAGGAGCGTCTGTGGGGAACGGCAGCGACTTGCGCGGTGGGCGTAGCAGCCGGCGCTCACGTGCTTCGCGTGCATGACGTGGAGGAAATGCGCCAGGTGGCCCGGATGACCGACGCCATCTTGCGCGGCTGGCAGACCGATGACTAGACCCGGTGCTGCAACAAAGCAAGAGTTGCGTCGGCAGGCCCTAGCCTGCCGCGACGTTATCCCTCCTGACGTGCGGGCGGCGAAAAGTGAAGCCATAGCAGGGCGCGTCATGGCGATGCCCCAGTGGCAGGGAGCCGGCGCTGTACTTGGCTATCTAAGTTTCCGCAGCGAGGTGGAGACACGGAGCTTACTGGCGGCCGCCCTTTGCGCCGGCAAGCGGTTGGCCCTGCCCAGGGTCAACCGTCAGGAGCGAAGGCTGGAGCTGTACTGGGTGGGTGGTCTTGAGGCACCGTGGGTTGCTCCGGGCACCTGGGGGATTGGTGAACCGGTGCCTGAAAAGTGTCAGCCGGCTGATCCCGACGGTGTGGACGTAGTTCTCGTTCCGGGCGTGGCCTTCGACACTCACGGCCGGCGCATAGGCTACGGTGGCGGTTATTACGACAGGTTGCTCAGCGAAGTGGGCCACGACCTGCGCGAGAACGCCATTGCCCTGGCCTTTGAGGAACAGATCTGGGAGGAAGTACCTGCCGGCGAGGCAGATTTCCGCGTGCCCATAATAGTCACCGACCAGAGGATCATAGTAACGGGGGCATAGCTGTCGGGAGTGTTGCAAGAGTCCGTGTGGAGTTGTTCAAGGGGAAGAAACTGTACAAGCATGTGTGTCCGACCTTCTACCAGCAATTGGGTCTGGTCGTTGGGGAAGCGACTTGTGCAAAACTCTCCTGTGCTTGTAAGTGGCCGGCAGAAGCAAGACGCCGGCAGGAGGCTCTCCGTACAGCAGTTGTGGCGGCCTGGGCTTACCGGGCCACGGGCTGCCCCAAAGGGGAGACAACCATGATACACGTTTCAGCTCCGGGCCGAGGGGGGATAATCGGCAATCCCTCTGACATCTATGGGGGTACCGTGGTCTCCTGCACAATACCTTCCCGCGCCGAGGCTACGGTCGCCGCAAGCCCAAAACTCATCTTGGACATCCAGGGCCATTACCAGGTAATCGAAAGCGAAGCCGACCTGGAGTACCTGCCGGAGCTGCACTTTCTGGACGTGGCCAAGGCTGTGTGGCGGTACCTGCGGCGCAGTGAGTTTGCCCAGCGTGGTCTGATTGACCCGCAGGCGGCTTTCATAATCCGTGCCTTCAGCAGCATTCCTATCAAGGCCGGCTGCGCAGGCTCCACGGCCATGCTCATGTGCGTCTTGGCTGGCGTCCTGGCGCATTTTGACATCCAGCTTAGCCTTTATGAGCTGGCCGAATTAGGCAGGGCCATAGAGCGCCACGAGCTTGGCGTCCACTGCGGCTACCAGGACCAGTACATGGTGGTTTTCGGCGGACTAAACTGCGTGGACTTGCGCGACAAAGAAGACCATGCCGAGGACAAAACCGCGCCCTTTGCAACGGTCGAGCCGCTGGCCGAGCATGTCTGTGAGCTCCCCTTCATCCTCGCCAACACTGGCATCCAGCGGCACTCAGGAGCCTTCCACGCCGAGCCGCGCCGCAAATGGGAGGAGGGTGACCCGCGCCGGCGGGAAGGTTTCGCGCGCATTGGCGAGCTGGGCCGCCTTGGGAAAAAGGCCTTACTCCTGCGAGACTGGGATTGGCTGGGCGAGCTGATGAATGAAAACTGGGCTCTGGTGGAAGACCTTATCGGGTGTGGTGAGATGAATAACCGGCTCATCGAGGCCGCCCGGCGTCTGGGAGCCAAGGGCGCCAAGCTTTCCGGCGCGGGCCGCGGTGGTACCATCATCGCCCTCCACGAAGACCCCGACTGGCTGGGCGCTCGGCTGCTGGAAGAAGGCGCAGCC
>JANZZA010000202.1 GCA_026419655.1 Armatimonadota bacterium
GGCGCGCGGCGGGCCGAAACTCTCCCAGCGAAAGCCAGATGGGCCGGCGATGGGGGACGGTATCGCACGGCGCCCACGGGCCGAAATGGCCGTCGTGGTTATGGTAGAAAAGCATGTAGCGGCCGGAGCTTAGTTCGTAGATGGGACAGGGACTACACGGGTGCCTGATGGGCGGGCCGCCGTCGTGATAGCACAGGACCCTTGGGCGACTCCACGTGCGACCGGCATCCGAAGATACCGAATAGTAGGGGCTGCCGCGCACGGTGCGCATGACTGTGAACAGGCGGCCGTCGGGCAGAAGAACAGTGCTCGGCTCTTGCAGGGCACTCACTTGCGGATGGCCCGGATAGCCCACCCGCAGGGCATCGTCGTCGCAGCAGTACCAGGAAATCTCGACCTTCTCCACGGGCGGGTCGTCGTCGAGATTCTCGAAGCGCATGAACTCGACGACGGCCTCATGGGCAGTCCAGTGGTCTACTGGCGGGGGATGGCGGACAGCGGCGCTCACCCACCGCGTGAAGCCCGTGAAGTACTTGCCCTCGGAGAGCCGCCGTGGGCGCTGCCAGACAATCCAGTTGGCAGGCACCGATGCGTCTGGATGGTCCAGCTTGCTGCGGCGCATGGGGATTATGGCTTCCTGCGACCAGGTACGGCCGGCGTCGTCGCTGTAAATGCCAGCCATGAGGCCTGTGGTATGCGTAAAGACGTCATCCACGCCGATGTGGCGACTATATAGGACGTAGATGCGCCCAGAGCGAGTGACCATGGGGAAGGCCCAGCTTGCCATGTTGCCGGTGGCTGGCGGGACGGGGCCTGCGATGACGCGCGGCGCTGACCAGGTGTAGCCCTCGTCCAGGCTTTGGGCGAAAACGATTCGCTGGTCGGGCATGCCCTCGAAGGTGCTTTGCGTCCAGAGGGCCTTCAGGTTGCCGTCTGGGCCATCGAAGACCATCAAGTGTTCGTTGCCGGTGTCGTGGGTGGAGCCGTCAAGGCTGCGTGGGACGTAAACAATATAGTCCGGCGCCGTGCGCCGCAGCTCGGCCTTGAGGCTTGAGTGGACGCGCCGTCTCATTCTCTTAGGATTCTCTTGCCAAGTCGCAACGAAAGCCGCGGAAACCAACGAGAAGAAGCCCTATCTGGAAGAAACCCTGTGGAAAGGATTTCTCCCAGCCACCCCTTCCCAAGCTTCCTGGCCTCTTTCCGCCGCAGGCGTTCCTAGAATGAGCTTGTTGCAAAAGTCGCTTTACCGCCTCTCGCATGCAGCCCCGGGTAAAAGGTCGGGCTTTCGGCGTTGTGCCTGTGATTCGCTCTGCGAGAGTTAACGCGAGCGTTTTGCAACAGTCCCCTGAATGTTTGCCGGCAAGTCACACGGCGGCGCGTCAGCGCCGGCGCAGCCACACACGCATTGGCCCGGGCTCGCGATTTGCCCAGGCATAGTAAGGAATGGCAACAAAGTCAACCACTTGTTCCGGCCGGGGGGCGGACTCGACCGGCAGGTACAGTTTATCGCCCCAGGGCTGACAGGGAGCGACGTGGGCCGGGCCAGTAATTGTCATGAGGCCGCCGAGCAAATCAGCACGCCATCGCGGCTCAAGAGGCCGCGCTGGGTCAATTATGAGGTCGTTGGGTGGGACTCCAGGATTATCGGCGGCTTCGAGGCAGTAGATGAGCGGCCCGCGCCGGAGCGCCACATGCCCAACAGCGGCCTCGACGCGCGGATGAGCCTCAAGCCACTGGGGCGCCATGCCCAGATTCAGACGTACTTCATCGCCCGCCCGCCATGTGCGCCGCACGATCAGATACCGGCCGGGCACCGGCTCGCCCACGGCTTTTCCGTTTACCGCCGCCGATGCTTTCGTCACCCACGACGGTATTCTCAGACGCAGCTCAAACTCCCGTGCCTCGCCAGGGTCCAGGCGCAGCAGGACTTCACCATCCCACGGATACGCCGTCTCCTGCACAACCCTCACGGTCGCGTCGCCCAGGGGGATTTCGGCTTCGCTCGCCGCGTAAAGGTTGACGTAGATTATGCCGTCGCCGACGGCGTAGAAATACCCTGACAACTGGGCCAGCAGACGCGCTATATTGGGCGGACAGCAGGCGCAGCCAAACCAATCCTGCCGCCGGTGGTTGCCGCCATCGGCCAGCGGATTGACATAGAAGTACTGCCGGCCATCCAGGGAAATCCCGGCCAGGGCGCCGTTATAGAGGGCTAGCTCAAAGACATCCATATATCGCGGTTCGCCTGTCATCAGGAACATGCGCCACTGCCACATGGCATTGCCAATGGCCGCACAGGTCTCCGCGTAAGCGCGCTCGTTGGGCAGCTCGTAGTCGGCGCCAAAGGCCTCGCCTTCGTAGCGCGCGCCAACGCCGCCGGTGACGTACATTCGCCGGGCCGTCAGATTCCGCCACATGGCCTCAAGGGCTGGCAGGAGCGTCGCGTCGCCCGTCTCCATGAAAATGTCCGCTGCCCCACAGTTCAGGTACATGGCCCGCACCGCATGGCCGACAACCTCACGCAGTTCGCGGAAGGGTTTGTGGTCCTGTTGCACTTCCGCGCCGCCGCAGTAGCCGTGCCCACGCTCATTGAGCAGGAAACAAGCAAGGTCGAGGTAGCGCTGCTCCCCGGTCTCGCGGTAAAGCTCGACCAGGGCCATTTCTGGCTCCGGGTGGCCCTCACAGCCATGTCGCAGGCCGGGGCCGAAGACTGAAGCGATGTGGTCGGCGAAGCGACAGGCAATCTCCAGCAGGTCCCGGCGGCCCGTGGCCCGATGGTGAGCGACGGCGGCCTGGAAAAGATGTCCGGCCAGATACATCTCATGCATCGTCTCGAGATTGGTCCAGCGCTCATCGGCCCGCTCAAAGGTGAAGTAAGTGTTCAGGTAGCCATCTTCGCGCTGGGCCGGGCCAATCTCGGCAATCACGGCATCGGCCAGAGCCGAAAGCTTCTCGTCCGGCTCATACGCCACCGCCCAGGCCACTGCCTCAATCCACTTGTACACGTCAGAGTCGTTAAAGTAGATGCCCTCGAAGTCTTTGTGAATCTTGCCGGCCGCGCGACGGAAATTGTCTATCCGCCCGGTCTGTTCCATGAGCTGATACTGAGTGGGCAACGTCACTTCCCTTAGCACCCGCAGTCGCGGCGCCCAGAAGTTGTCGGTCAGGCGCACCTCGCCGACCGCAACAGGCCTCAGTCGCGCATGTGGGCTTGCTGACGTATCAACAATTATTGACCGCCGGTCTGACACCGCTCCGACTCCCTCCAGTGTACGCGAAGCTATTCTTTGCTCATGGGAACCCTTTGAAAAGGGGCGTCCTCCAAGCTCCTTACCAAGACTTTCTGCGGTTGTAACCACCGTCCACACTACTACAAGGCACATAGCCACCGCAGCACGCCAACGAGCAGCGGCCCATTCCGTAGCGCCTTGGAGCGCCGGGACACGCTGGGCCGGGCGTGCCTGAGCGCTTAAGAAGAAAGAGGCCTGGCTCGGCGGCATCATTACTCATCCCTTTGCTGCCTCAAGCCTCGGCTCGCCCCATGCCGCCCAGTCGCAATCGAACCTCCCGTATGAGTCAGTGACAAGGCTGAGCACAATGGGCTTGCCCGCCCACGGGCTGAGGTCCGCCGAAAGCTCCTGCCAGCCGTCCTCGGGAAGAAGGGTCTTTGACGCCACCTCCTTGCCGTTAACCTGGACCACAAACTCACACCCGGTGGACCGCGAGCCGTCCCCCAGTCCAACCCACGACTTGAAGACCAGGGGCGTCTGCGGCAGGTGCACCAGGAAGTCCACATATGTGCGGCCCTGATTCGGCGGATGAGCAAAAATTCCCGGTCGCGTCACTCCGCCGACCGTTGTCTCTTTTACTATCCCGCACGCAAACGCCGGCTCGTTAAGAGCCATGCCAGTCTTATCGCAGAAGCTTACCTCAAAGGGCAGCTCCCACAGCTCCGCGTCCGCGGGGATTTCTCGCGGCCGGGCGCGCAACAAGAATACACCGCCCGGCATATTTACGACCGCGTCCACCTCGCGGGCGTCCAGGTCAACAAGCTCGTCTCCCACCAGGGCCAGCGGCCAGACTGTTTCGTCGGTTAGTGTTAACCGGGCGCGAGCAGTCTCTTTCGTTTCGATGCGCGGGTCTTGCCAAATAGCCCAATCGAAGCTCGGATGAGCGTTTGGCTCGACCTCAAGCCATACCTGGGCCTTCTGCCCGCGCAGTGGCTCCA
>JANZZA010000206.1 GCA_026419655.1 Armatimonadota bacterium
CTGGAACGGTGACGTGAAGCAGGCTCTCGACGAAGGACTGTCTCGCGAGGAAGCTCTGCGCATCTTCGAGGTAATGCTTTACGTCCGCGCCTTCGAGGAGATGATCATCCAGCTCAAGAATGGCCGCTTCAAGCCGATGCCAGGCTTCAAGTTCATTGGTGCCACCCATCTATCTATCGGCCAGGAAGGCGTGGCCGCTGGCTGCATGGCCGCGATCCGTCCCGACGATTACATAACTTCCAGTCACCGCGGCCATGGCCATTCCATTGCTAAGGGCTATTATGCATTGCTGTCGAGGACGCCCGAAGAATTGGCGGCCTTCTGTCGCGAAATAGGCATGGATGCCTCCCCGGAGGATTCCGACCTTCTCGACAAGGCCATCCAGGCGCACCTGAACCGCACCATGGCCGAACTTATGGGAAAGGAAGAGGGCTATTGCCGCGGCCGCGGTGGCGGGATGCACATAGCGGACTTTCACGCCGGACATTTGGGCGCAAATGCTATCGTAGGCGGCTCGATGGCTATTGCCACTGGCGCCGCGATGGCTTGTCAGAAATTGGGCACCGACAGGGTCGTTGTATGCCTGGCTGGCGACGGTGCTGCCAATAACGGCATATGCCACGAATCCATGAACTTCGCCGCCATGGCTCAATTCAAGCGCGGATGCCCGGTCGTTTATCTTATCGAAAACAACCAGTACGGCATGACGGGCCAGCAGGTGGGCGAGGTGACGGGCATCCGTTACCTGTCTCGCCGGGGTGCTGGCTACAATCCTGAGAATATGCATGCCGAGACGGTCAACGGGATGAATCCGTTAGCTGTCTACGACGCAGTGAAGCGCGCCGCCGAGTTGTGCCGCAAAGGCCAGGGGCCAGTGTTGCTTGAGTGCTTGACTTATCGCTACATGGGCCATTCCCTGAGCGACGACCGCAAATCCTATCGTTCCGAGGTCGAGGAGGCTGCCTGGCGGGCCCATGACCCCATAGACAACTTCGAGAAACAGGCCATCGCCTGCGGACTTCTAACTGAGGAGGCTGCTGCTGCTTATCGCCAGAAGGCCCAGGAGCGCATCTATGAGGCCGCTCGCTGGGCAGGGCTAGAGGCCCACGACCCGGACCCGGCCACTATCTATGAAGGCCTCATGACCGACACCACCAGCGAGGACATCGGGCCAGAGTGGGCCACGCCGCGCACCGAGCTGCTCTCCGAGCCTGTCAAGACCAAGCGCGACGGCCAGGGCCGTATCCTTTACCGTCACGCTGTCACCGAGGCTCTAATGGAAGAGATGCTCCGCGACCGGCGGGTCATTCTCTACGGCGAGGACGTGGCTGACTACGGCGGGGCCTTCGGAGCTACTCGCGGCCTCATCGAGGTTTTCGGCCGCAATCGAGTATTCAACACGGCTATCTCCGAGGCTGCCATAGTGGGCACGGCTTGCGGCGCGGCAATGGTTGGTATGCGGCCCGTCGTCGAGCTTATGTACATTGACTTCATCCTCATGGCGATGGACCAGGTCGGCAACCAGGTGGCTAAGTCACGCTACATGTTCGGCGGCAAGATGCTCATCCCGCTTGTCATCCGCACCACCGTGGGCGGCGGCAAGGGTTATGCCGGCCAGCATTCCCAGAGCCTTGAGGCTGTTGTGACCATGTTCCCAGGCCTGAAGGTCGTCGCCCCGGCCACCGCTTACGACGTCAAGGGGCTTCTCAAGGCGGCCATCCGCGACGATAACCCGGTTGTATTCATCGAGCACCAGTTGGCCTATACGGAAAAGGACGTTGTGCCCGAGGACGAGTACACCATACCGCTGGGCGTGGCTAAGGTCGCACGCGAGGGCACGGACATCACCGTAGTGGCCTACTCGTGGATGTATTACGTGGCCATGCAGGCGGCAGAGATGGCTGCCCAGGAAGGGGCGTCGGTGGAGATTGTAGACCCACGCACCCTCCTGCCATTAGACATGGACACCATAGCAGCGTCGGTGCGCAAGACGGGACGGTGCCTGATTTTGTCACAGGCGCCCGAGATTGGCTGCTACGGTGAGCACATTGCCTACGAAGTACAGCGGCAATGCTGGGGCGATTTAAAGGCGCCTGTGCGCATCGTCGGCGCCCATAACGTCCCGCCGCCCATGGCCGCGCCGCTGGAAACGGAGAACATACCGCAACCCGACAAGGTGCTTCGAGCCATCCGCGAGCTATTAGAAGGGTAAATGGTGGTGGTGGCCTGGGGACACTCCGCGCTCATGCTCGTTGTGGTGGCGCAGGAGCTGCCCTTCGTTATGCCTGGGCCGCCATGCATCGTGACCCTCTGTGGACGCTTGGCGAGGCACCGAAAACTTTCGCAAGTAGCCGTCTGCCTAGTCTTCTTAACATCGTTCCCGTCCGCAGATGGCTGGGGAAAGGGTGTTCTGTTGGCCGTGCTGATTGCCTCAAATCAGGCCTTGTAAACGATTGTCCAGACAGGTGGTGAGCGCTGTGCGGTGGACCCTCGCGCTGGTAGTGGTGCTGGGCTTGTCGGGGGCGTGCAGGGCGTCGGTGCCCGGCGGGCCTGGCGATGCGACACTGGATTTGTGGGATCTGGCCGACAGCAGACCGGCGGCATGGCTTCCGTTGCCTATTCTCGTGCAGGCGGGGGATGCCTTCGCGGTTTCCCTCAGGCCCTGTCTGACTTCCCCTAGTATTCCCGCTCGCGCGCGGGCTGCTTTCCTGATGGGGGAGAGTGCTTACCCCAAGGCGGCGTGCTGGCTCAAGCCCTTACAGGCTGACGGCAGCCGCCTGGTGCGCCTTATGGCAGGGATTTCGCTTGCGCGGTTGGGCGATGAGACAGGCCTGCCCGCGGCTGCCGCAGCGCTTACCTCGTCGCGCTCCTGGCAGCGTTATTACGGCGTGCTTGCGCTGTGGACCCTGGGTGGTGAAAGAGCGCGGCGTCTCGCTGAAGAGAGTGCCTCTGGCCAGCCAGCCTTTGTCGCGGAGTGTCTGCGACAAGCTTTGCACGATTGGCCCGTCGGAGCGAAAACTCGCTTTTCACACCGGCGGCCTGTTGAAGCCCCTGCCACCCTGGCTGAAGACGACGCTGTTCTGGCGGCTGTCAACGCCTTTATAATGGAGAGTGACTGGTGGTGGCATAGGGGCGTGTACGACCAGGTGATCCGCGCCAACGACGTAGTGACTTTCCTCGACCCCACGGCCGTGGAACAGTATACCAACAGCGCCTGGCTGCTTTGGAGCATGGGCCGCACGGCCGAGGCCATCGGAGAGTACCACCGCTGTATCCGGCAAAATCCCAGGGACCCGCACGGGTATTATTACCTCGGCACATATTACCTTCAGCACGACCAGCCGGCGGCGGGCATGCCTTATTTGCAGAAGGCTGTGGAGCTGGAGCCAGAGAACCCGCTTTCCCGCCGCGCCCTGGCCCATTGTCTTGAAAAAATTGGCCACCTCGACGAGGCCCTCGCCCAGTGGGAAACTATTCTCAAACTAAACCCGACGGACGGCGCCGCCCTGCACAACCGTGACCGAGTGCGCAAAGAGCTGGAAAGTCGGGGTAAATCTTAGCGGTGGCCTTCTAAGGGATTTGCGAGATGTATCGTGATTTCCTTGTTGCGGGAGCTGAACCTCAAGGGCGGCCCGTGCGTTTTTGACAGGCGGGAGGTGGACGGAATGGCGTATTTGGGGCCGGTGGTTTTGACACTCTGTCTCGCAGGGCAGCCAGCCCTCCCGCAAGAAGGGGCGTCGGCCGACACGTGGCAACTCGCTCGCGACGTAGTCCTTTTGGCCCAGCTTGCGCCCTTGCGTGTCGGTCAGCAGCAAGTTGCCGCCCTTTTCAAGGTGCTTACCGAATCCAGGGCGAGACAGGTTGGCGGCCCGGCCATGGCCGCCGAGCTTTCTCGCATAAAGCAATCCCTGCTTGCGGGAGAGCAACTGCAAGCCCGAGACCTGGCGCAGGTGGCTGCGCTGGCTAAGAGCGGTGCGGAACGCCGCCGCGCTCTCGAACGGCGTACAGGACGGGGACCGGAGCCCGGGACAGACGACGAGGAGTTGTTGCAAAAGGTTCTTGCAGTTCTCGAGGACTGGCAGAAGGCGGTGCTTGCCAGGCCGCCAGGGATTCTCGCTCCTGCGGCGGCCCGGGCGCGAAAAAGAGGCTTATCAGAGGGCGACCTGCGGATTCTCCTCCGTCTGCGCGAGATTCCGCCTGACCGCTGGCCGGAAGCGAAGGAGGACCTAGCCAAACGTTTAGCATCTGTCGCCGAGGATGCCGACCGTGCTCACTTGCAAGCTGCGGCCAGTGACTTCCTGGAACGGATTCACCAGATGTCGGAGACTGATATTCGTGCGCGGGGTGCCGAGCTTGTCGAGGAGGCTGACGCTCTGGTGGGTGGGAGCGTGGCAGCATTGGCCCTGTTGGCGCCCGTTGATCAGGAATTGCTACGCCGCCGAGCCGCGACACTTTTCCTCGACCCGGCCCTGCCCCGTCTTTTACTTGAAATGGCGGCGGCGCGGGGCTGGGCCCTGCAGTGAAGGGTTGAGATGAAAGGTTGAGAAGGGTTGGTTGGCCCGCGCGAGAACGTACTGGTCAGACGGCCGGCGTCGTGGTGAGTACTATGGCCCAACTGGACAGGAGACTCTTAGAAATCCTGGCTTGCCCGGCCTGCCACGCGGACGTACGGCAGGAAGGTGACCGCATTGTTTGCGATGGCTGTGGGCGGCGGTACCCAATCCGCGATGGTTTGCCAATCATGCTTGTAGATGAAGCCGAACTACCCGTCCAGACCCATGGGGAGTCCACAGAGGAGGGCGACCAGTCATAGGCCGGTCGCCTGGTATTGAGACGCCTTCCGTATTGCAGTGCTCTTTTGGCCAGCATACCGCAGGCAGTCATCTGGTATGTTTCCCGTAACCTGATGCCGATGCAGTCTAGGACGCCTCACCGAAGCCTGGTTTCAGTGTGCATCGTCACCTGGAATTGCCGCGGCCTTATACTGGAATGCCTGGACTCGCTTTTTGGTCAGCCGCAAGGGGCGCAATTCGAGGTAATCGTCGTTGACAATGCCAGCACCGACGGCACGCCAGAGGCGGTGGCAGAGAGCTTCCCTCAGGCTCAGCTTATCCGCAATACGGTCAATCGTGGCTTTGCGGCCGCGAATAATCAGGCGCTGCGGCAGGCGCGCGGCGAGTATCTGTTCTTGCTCAACCCGGACACGGTGCTCCCACCTGAGGCGCTGGGTAACCTCGTGGCGGTGGCCGAAGCTTATCCGCAGGCCGGTGCCATCGGGCCGCGCCTGCTGAATCCCGACGGCTCCCTCCAGTACTCCTGCCGCCGCTGGCCAAGCGTGAAGGCAGCTCTTTTCCGCAATACGCTTTTCGGCCGCCTGTTCCCCGGCGAGCCGTGGACCAAAGAGTACCTCATGGCGGACTGGCCCCATGACGAGGTCCGCGAAGTTGACTGGATTTCGGGGGCTGCTATGTTTCTGCGGCGGCAAGCTGTCGAACAAGTAGGACTACTTGACGAGGCTTTTTTCTGGGGCTCTGAGGACGTAGATTATTGCCGACGCCTGTGGCGTGCGGGCTGGAAAGTGATTTACTCGCCACATCCGGCTATCGTTCATCGTATTGGAGGCAGTACCGACCAGGCCGTCGTGCGCACCATCCTGCGGCGCCATGCAAGCTGGTATCGTCTTTACGCGAAACATTTCGGGCGCAATCCCCTGCGCCGTTGGGTTGTTTGGTCGCTTATCTGGTGCAGGGCGCTCGCTCTGACAGCTTCCTGGGTGGCCCGGTACCTATGGGCGGTCGCAAGAAAGACCTTGGGCGGAGCAAAAGGGGTGCAGGGATAGCTGGTGGCCGTGACCAGGCTGGCTCGGCCTGGCCAGCTTTGGCGCTTGCTGGGTGCTGGGCCTTGCTGCTGGCCAGCGTGCCCACGTGGGCGGGCAAGTTGTCAGCGTGGGCTGATTGGACGGTCGTCTTCTTAGTCGCTGCCCTTGCCCTCGCCGCGCTGTGCGCCCAGATTTCGTCCTCCGGCGGTCTCCCGTGGCCCTACTGGCTACTCGTCTCCTCGGCAATCCTTTCGGGCGTGTCTTTTGTTGTCTCGGTGTCTAAATACGATAGCCTCAGACTCTTGCTATTGTTTGCGTCAGGGTTATGGGTTCTGCATTTTCTGCGTGCACTTGCGCAATACGTTTCCTGGGCTGGGTGGGGGATAGGAGCTGGGGGGATTATCACGGGCCTCTGGGGATTGCGCGAATGGGCCTGGACGGCTGCTGCGGGTGCTCCCTCCTGGCGCCCCTTTGCTGGATTTCTCAATCCCAACGCCATGGCCGGCTACTTACTTGTGGCCCTGCCAGCGGCCGTTGCTGCCAGTCTGCAGTTGCGCACCATTGCCGCCGACAAGCCCCCAGGCCATCCAGCACGCGTGGCTTACCCTCTTGCGTTTATACTTACGGTCGCCGCCGCTGGCGGGATGCTCCTGACGGCTTCCAAGGGAGCCTTTTTGGGGGCGCTGGTGGCGGCCGTGGTGACGGTGCTGGTGCGTGGTGGCCGGCGCCGGCCATTGCTGCTTGCGACCGTGGCCTTGCTCGCCGGCGCCAGTCTCGCCCTGCCCTCTCTGCGGGCGCGCGCTCTGGCGGCCGTGGCAGCAGAAAAAGGCACGTCTGTAGCTTTCCGTGCCAAGACCTGGGCGGGTACGCTGGACATGGCGCGCGCCCGTCCGTGGCTGGGGTGGGGGCCGGGCAGTTTCCGCCACGCTTATCCACAGTTCGCTCACGTGGCCTTTACTCAGATGGCTCATAATTCCTGGCTACAGTGGTGGGCTGAAAGCGGGGTATTTTCGGCAGCGACGTTACTTGCCGGTCTGGTTGGGCTCATCGCTGTACTTGCCAGATTTTCTGGGGAATGGCCTACAGCCGCTATATTCGCTCTCACCGGCCTGCTGGTTCACAACCTGGTGGATTACACCTGGTACATGGCGCCTCCGATGCTTTCAGCCCTGGCGCTCGCTGGAGTAGCGCTTGGTATGCCAATGGCGCATGGGGCGCGAGATGTCTCCGGTGAGGATGCGTCGAGACGCTCCGGGTTTGCTGCCCTGGGCATATCAGTTGCGCTCGCAGTTGGTGGCTTGGCGGCCTGGTTTTTGTCGGCGGAGAGGTTAGCCGTCGCCGCGGATGCAGCATGGGCGGCGGGGCTCACGGCGCGAGGGGCGGATATGGCTCGCGCGGCTGCGCGGCGAGCAGGCTTCTCTGGCGACCTTTGGGTCAAGGTCGGCAAGATGGAAGAAGGCCGGGCTGGCGTCCCGCCTTCTCGGGAGCATCTGAGAGCGGCCGTCCAGGCCTACGAGACGGCGGCCCGCTGGTACCCGACGGACCCAGCGGGATACATCGGCGCGGCCCGGTGCTTGCGGCTTGCGGGCGAGACCGATCAGGCTGTGCAGTGGGGCCGCAAGGCTGCCGAGGTCTACCCGCGCGGCCCGGTGGCGCTTGTCGAGTACGCGCGTTGCCTTGAAGCGGCAGACCGGACAAGAGAGGCTCTTGACATCTATCGCCGCGCCATGGCCCTGGCCGACGGAGATTATGGCCGCATTGTGCCGCTAAGTGGTTGGGCGGACTACCATCTCGCTATCGCGGCGGCAGCCGTAGCAAGGAGTCAGGCCATCGCTGACGAAGAGCTCGGCGCCTGGCGGGTGGCGGGGCGCGTGCTGGCCGAGTACCTGCAATGGTCGGCGGCATATGCACCTGCGCTACTGACTGCTGGGCGGGCAGACCCTGGTTTGAAAAGTGAGCTGCAAAGCCTGGCGCGAGAGGCAGCAGCAGCTCTCCGACATTCGCACGAGCCGGGCGATCGCCAGCTCGCCACGCGGCTTGCTGGCCTGGGGGGAACCTGAGATGGCGACGATGCGGGTCATGGTTATTCACGGGCCAAACCTCAATCTCCTGGGCACGAGAGAACCGGAAATCTACGGGTCCAAGACCCTTGCCGAGATTGACGCCATGATCCAGGACGAGGCGCTGGCCCTGGGCATGGAAGTGCGGTGCGCGCAGAGCAACTCCGAGGGGGAAATCGTAAACCTCATCCACGAGGCCGCCAACTGGGCGCACGCGCTCATCATTAACCCGGCAGGCTACACACACACTTCCATTGCTATTTATGACGCCATCCGGGCCGTGCGCATGCCAGCGGTTGAAGTCCACTTATCTAACATTGGTGCGCGGGCCGAGGAATTTCGTCACCGGTCGGTGATTTTGCCGGCGTGTGTGGGTGTGATAGCAGGCTTTCAGGCTGGCAGCTACCTGCTGGCCCTCCGCGCCCTGAAGTACCTGCGCGATGAGGGCCACATATAGGCTAGCCTGTGCGCCAGAGTAAACACCTTGTGGGTTTCGGGCAGGAAAAACCACGAAAAGGGGATCAAGGGGGACGGCTTTGCTGGTGGCTGCCCCTCGAGAAGACTTCCCCTGGTATCTTTCCCGTTTTAGGCCCGCTGGCGCGAGGAGATTCTTTCGAAGAGAGAGCGTTCCAATGGTCATGAACTACTCAGAACGCCAACAGCAAGTCATGGCGACTTTGGCAGCCGAGGGCATAGAGGGCCTGGTCGTTGTATCTCCGGCCAACGTCCGCTACCTCACGGGCTTCGCTGGCGAGGGGGTGTTGCTGCTTGACGAAAAACCTTGCATCGTCACCGATGGCCGCTACCAGGAAGAGGGAAAACGAGCGAAGGCTGAGCTAGTAATCGCCCAAAATGGAGCATTGGCAGGCCTTTGTCAGTTATTGGGTGAGCGAAAGCCTGGGCGGGTGGGCTTCGAGGCTGACCACACCACGGTCACATGGGCTGAACGGATGCGGACGGCCGTGGAAGAGGCGGAACTGGTGCCTACCAGCAGCGTGGTCGAGAAACTGCGTGCGTGCAAGGATGACGAGGAGCTTGCCCTCATTCGCCGTGCTGCAGCTATTGCCGATATGGCTCTGGCGGATTTCCTGGCGTCAGATTTTGAAGGTATGACGGAGCGCCGGGTGGCCTTGGCCATTCACGGGGCCCTGCTGGATTTGGGCGCGGAAGGGCCGGCCTTCGACATCATTGTCGCCTTTGGCGAGGGCGCCGCTGAACCGCATCACGCCAACACCGACAAAGTTATCTCGGGGCCGGGTGTCCTTCTTCTTGATATTGGTGCCACGGTCGAGGGTTATCGTTCTGACCTTACCCGCACCGTCTTTCTGGGACCGCCCGACGACACCTTTCGGCGGTTATACCGCGCTGCATGGGAGGCCCAGCGACGCTCCTTGAGCGTTCTTCGAGCAGGAGTAAGCTCCCGCGAAGTGGACAATGCCGCGCGGAGCTTCCTGGCTGACGAGGGACTGGCCGAATATTTCTCCCACGGTCTGGGCCATGGCGTGGGGCTGGAAATACATGAGGCACCGACGCTTGGCCCGACCCGCGATGATACTCTCCAGGCAGGCCAGGTGGTCACGGTTGAGCCAGGGCTCTACTTGCCTGGTTGGGGTGGTGTAAGGATCGAGGACCTCGTCATTGTCCGCGAGGATGGGGCAGAGGTTGTATCGGCTGCCCCCAAGCTCGCCCCCGATGCTTTGTGACCGCAACTCCCTTTACAGGTGGTGAGACGAATGGGAACTAAACCCGCCGTCTGGTACTGGCCCGTGCAGTCACACACGGACCTTGTCTTCCGTCCCGAGGTGTTTCGGGCGCTATGCGAAGAGTTCGATGTGCAGGTCAACGAGACAGGGCGGCAGCTTACCGCCGAGGAAATCTCTGCTCACCTGGCTGACTTTGACGCCGTAATCACGGGCTGGGGTACACCGCCTTTTTCTGCCGAGGCGCTCGAAAAGGCGCGTAGATTGCGGCTCATTGCCCACTCGGCAGGTTCCGTCAAGCACTTGTTTCCCGAGGATACCGTCCAGCGCCTGCTCATTCCACGCGGAGTGGTCGTGTTCAGCGCCAACGAGGCCATCGCTCTCAACGTGGCAGAGAGTGCGGTGGGCCTGCTCATAATGGCCAGTCGGCGCTGGCCAGACTTTATCTTTGCGATACGACACAGCGGCGCGTGGCGGCCGTCGGGCGTGCCTATGAACGGCCAATACCTGCGGGGGGCCACGATTGGAATCGTTGGCGCCAGTGCTGTGGGCAGGGAGGTTATTCGCCTGCTAGCACCTTGGGACGTAAAGATTATCGTCTACGACCCTTACCTGCCCAAGGATGCCGCAGAGCGGCTTGGGGTTGAGTGCGTGGGCTTCAACGAACTTTTTGAGCGGGCAGACCACGTATCTATCCATGCCCCGGCCACTCCTGAAACGCAGCACATGGTTGGGGCCGACCAGCTCCGGCGCCTGCGCGACGGCGCGGTCATCGTAAACACGGCCCGCGGTTCCATAATTGACCATGACGCCCTTTACGCTGAGGCCCGCACCGGGCGCATCTTTGCCGCCCTCGATGTCACTGACCCTGAGCCGCTTCCACCTGACAGCCCGCTGCGTCGCCTCGACAATGTCTACATAACCCCACACATTTCCGGGGCGGGCCACTACGGCTACTTCAAGATAGGCGAGATGACCCTTCAGGCGCTGCGAGATTTCTTCGCTGGCAGGCCTGTCAAAGGCGCTGTTGACCTCTCGCGGCTTTCCCACTTGGCATAATGACACGGGCGCAGGACCGCTTCGCGTGTCTGCACGGCTAGGCAGCACCTAAAAATCAGGGAGGAAGCAGCGACGTAGCCCTTTAACCGAAGTTCCATACAGAAAGACACTCGGAGGAGCCTGCGGCGGGGGAGGCCTCAAATCGGTTCAGTGCCAGCCCGAAGCGGGGTGATGATAGAACGGGGACATGTCCGTGTAGTGCCGGCGCTGACGCTCACCCACTTTGGGACGGGCGGGTAGCATGGGAGTGTTTGGTTTTTCCAGGATTCCGTTTCATACGGGAAAGAGTCAGGCGCGAAAAATCACCTCGGAGACTCCTGCAACACTGGATGTCGGCTTACCTGGACAGAGGAAGCTGCACAAGCCTGTGACGCTGACCTTTTACCCGCGGTTTCCTCTGGCGGCCTCAAAAAAGGACCCTGGCAAGAGTCTCCCCAGAAAACCTAATGCTCCCGGACGGCACCGTGGTTGACTCTGACCATCGTATCGTTTAGCTTGACCTCCGCAATGCAGGAACAGCCGCGCCCCCAGTTAAGCATCGTAATACCAGCTTTCAACGAGGCCGCCGTGATTGGTGACACAGTCGGGACCGTGTGTCAGTTTGTGGCTGACCAGGGCCTGTGCGCAGAAGTAATCGTGGTGGACGACGGGAGCACGGACGAGACAGCAATCTTGGCAGAGCAAGCCCTGGCGCGGTGGGAGTTGCCGTCTAAGGTTATCCGGCTCAACCCCAATGAAGGCAAGGCGGTAGCCGTGCGCAGGGGCATGCTTGAGGCCCGCGGCGACCTTTTGTTGATGACTGATGCCGACCTCTCCGTGAGCATGGGGCATCTGCCGAAGCTCATGGATGCTATTCGGGCGGGTGCTGATATAGCGATTGCTTCCCGGGCGGTTCGGGGTGCCCGACTTGACCCTCCACAGCCCTTCTGGCGCCTGCTAATAGGAAAGATGTATGGCCTGCTCCGGCGTCTCATCGTCCTGCCGCGCATCGCCGACACCCAGTGCGGCTTTAAGTTGTTTACCCGGCAGGCCGCCCGCGAGGCTTTCAGCCGGCAGGCGAGCAAAAGCTGGGCCTTCGACGCCGAGGTGCTGTACATCGCACACCGGCTGGGCTACAGCATCGTTGAAGTTCCGGTGGTATGGTGCAACCGGCGTGAAAGTAAGGTCCGGGTGCTGCGAGACCTGTGGAGTGTATTGCGCGACTTACTGGCAGTCCGCTGGCGCCACCGCAAGTTGAACCGGCGCGACCGTGCATGCGGGGGTTGAGACTGTATGGTTTCCCCAGGCGCATTTGCCTTCTCGGTGCGACCGTGCACGCGGAGGTTGAAGTCACAGCACCATCTTAGAAAAGGTGGTTGTGTGGACCCGAGCGGGAGTGCTCTCGCATGTCGGTTTCGCGTCGTCCGTGTCGTGCCCAGCCCTCCTCGTGAGTAACGGGAGATTATGCCAGCACGCTATGCTGAGGTAGCCGTTGAGGTTCGTAGCGCACGGGGCGAAGGCGTGTACACCTACCTCGTGCCGCGGTTTCTTGAGTCGCGCCTGCAGGTGGGCAGCCACGTTATCGTGCCCTTTGGTCGGCGGCGCGTGTCAGGATATGTGGTTGGTTTTCCCGCCGAGGCGCCGCCGGTTCAGCTCAAAGAAATCGTGTCTCTGCTGGCGGACGAGCCGCTGCTGACGGAAGAGGGCCTGGCCATGGCGCGCTGGGTAGCTCACACTTGGTATGCGCCGCTCACGGATGCCCTGCGGTTGGTGCTGCCACCCGGCGGCCGGCAGATTTACGGTGAGAGCGTGGAACTGTTGGCGGACGACCTGGAAGAGCTTACGCCGGCCCCGAGACAGAAGCTCGTGGCCGAGGCCCTTAGGGGTTTAGGGGGGCGAGCGAAGGTCCAGCGGCTCCTGATACAGGTGCGCCAGATGGGCTGGCGGCAAGTGAACCTGGACCGATTGCGAGACATTCTGCGTGCCCTGCAAGAGCGTGGTGTAGTGGTGGTGCAGCGCTATCTTCGCCCGCCTGCGGTTCGTCCCGTTACGCGCAAGCACGTTTTCCTTACTGACCCCGATGCTGCTCGTGCTAATCTCACGGAGCTCTCTCTTTCTGCGCCGCGCCAGGCACTGGTTCTTCAGTCCTTGCTTTCCGCTCGCCGCGAGCTGCCGCTGGCTGACTTTTCCCGGGCTGCTGTGGCTGCATTGGAGCGTAAAGGCATTGTTCGCGTACAAGAAATCACTGCGGAGCGCCGTCCGGAGGAAGGTTTGCCTTCGGACCCACGCTTTCTGGAGTTGTCTTCCCACCAGCGCACGGTTTTCGAGCACGTGCGGGGATTGCTCCACCGCCGGGAGTTCGGGGCCGTCTTGCTTCATGGCGTGACAGGGAGTGGAAAGACAGAAGTTTATCTGCACTGCCTGCGCGAGTGCTTGCAGGCTGGTCGCAATGCCATCGTCTTGGTGCCGGAAATCGCCCTCACGCCCCAGGTGGTAGGTCGGATAACCGCGCGGTTTGGTTCCCAGACGGCGCTTCTTCACAGTGCCCTGTCGCCCGGCCAGCGTTATGACGAGTGGCAACGAATACGCTTGGGCCGGGCACGCATAGCGGTGGGGCCACGGTCAGCTCTCTTCGCTCCTCTCGGTAACATTGGCCTGATTGTCCTCGACGAAGAGCATGAGAGTGCCTACAAGCAAGCTAGTTCGCCCCGGTATCACGCGCGCGACGTGGCCTTCGAATTAGGCCGCCGTCACAACGCGGCTGTGATATTGGGCAGCGCAACGCCGTCGGTTGAGACCTATTATCGGGCCTCCATAGGCGAGGGGGGTATGAGGTTATTCGAGCTGCCGGAGCGTATAGATGCTCGGCCGCTGCCTCAGGTGCGGCTAGTGGACCTCACCCAGGACGTAGTCATCGCCGAGGGGCGCACCTTCAGCGAGCCGCTGCTTACGGCTCTCGACGTTGCCCTGTCGCGCGGCGAGCAAGCCATCCTTTTCCTCAATCGCCGGGGCTTTGCAACGGTCATCATGTGCCATGCCTGTGGCACGCGGTTTGAGTGCCCCGATTGTGGTATTTCGTTGACCTATCACCACGGCCAGCGGCGGCTTGAATGTCATTATTGTGGCTTCGACCGGGCCAGGCCCACCCGGTGCGACGCCTGCGGCTCAGAAGACATAGGCTTTCTGGGGTTGGGCACGGAACGGGTGACCGAGCAACTGTTGCGACATTTCCCGCGGGCGGTGGTCGGTCGTCTGGACCGGGATGCTGTACGACGGCGGGGCCTGCTGCGTGAGACGCTGGCAGCTTTCGCGCGCGGCGAGGTTCAGGTGCTCATAGGCACCCAGATGCTGGCCAAGGGACTGGACTTTCCCGGAGTGACGCTGGTAGGCGTGCTGAACGCAGACGTGGGGCTTGCCTGGCCTGACTTTCGAGCTTCTGAAAGGACCTTTCAGCTCGTCACTCAGGTGGCTGGTCGCGCTGGACGTGCGGATAAGCCTGGTCTTGTGGTTGTTCAGACCTACAAACCAGAGCATGAGGCGCTACAGGCTGCGGCTCGCCACGATTTTGCACGTTTTTTCGCCCACGAGCTGCAGGCCCGACGAGAGAATCGGTGGCCGCCCTTTGTTCACATCGCCAGGCTATTGTTTACCGACCGGGACGAGGGACGGTGTGCGGCCAAAGCGCAGGCCGTAGCCCTTTGTTTAGAAAACCTTGGTATACAAGCCAAGGGCGACGGGGTACACTACCTTGGTCCATCGAAGGCGCCTCTGGTGCGTCTCCGGGGTCTTTGGCGACGTCATATCGTCCTGAAGGCTCCCAGCCGCGATGAACTTACAGAAGCAGTGGAGCGCGCCATGGCTGTCCGCGAGATCCAGCGAGCAGCGCCGCTGGTGGACATAGACCCGCTGGATATGCTTTGAGGTGCGTGCGATGGCAGTGCGCAGAATAATGTATTTAGGCGAGCCAATCCTGAGAGAAGTTGCCAAGCCTGTTGCAGCCTTTGACGCAGGCCTGGCCGCTTTAGCCGAGGATATGATAGAGACCATGTTGGAGGCGCCCGGGCTGGGGCTTTCGGCGCCCCAGGTCGGGGCCGGCATAAGGCTCATCGTTGTCAGAGTGCCCAGGCCTGATGCTGAGACTGATGCCGAGGAGGAAACCGCTGAAGGCGGCGGTGCAAAGGTTGACCAGCATCGCGACGCCGACGAGGCCCAAGCAACTGACGAGAAGGATGAGGCGCAAAGCCAAGAAGAGGTGACCGTGTTCGTCCTGGCTAATCCCGAAATCGTGGAGTTGGGAGAGGAAACGGTCACGCGAGTCGAAGGTTGCCTCAGCTTACCCACCCTTCACGGCCTCGTAACCCGGCCGGAGAGGGTAATGGTGCGCGGCAGTACCCTTGAAGGTCAGAACGTTGAGCTGGAGGCTTGCGGTCTGCTGGCCCGGGTCTTTCAGCACGAAATAGACCACCTTAATGGTGTCCTGTTCATAGACCGCGCCGAAGCGGAATCTCTTTACTGGCTTGTGCCGGATGAGGAAGAGGAGACTGGCTACCGCGAGGAGCCGACGACGGTTGAGGAAGTCGTGGAGCGGTTCGAGCGGTTGCGTCAGCGTCGGCTGAGCCGGGAGGCCAGGGCCTCCTCTTGAGGTCGTCAGGCCATGGGCGTGCTGTTTTTTGGTACCCCTGAGGCAGCAGTACCCTTCTTGGAAGTTTGCGCCGAAACATTGGGGCTGGTTGGCGTGGTGACGGTCCCAGACCGGCCCAAAGGTCGGGGCCGTGCTCTGCAGCCCTCGGCTGTCAAAGTAGCTGCTCAGCGGCTGGGGGTCAGGGTTTTTCAGCCCGAGTCCTGCCGCGACGCAGAATTTCTCGATGCGGCCAAGAGCTTGGCTCCTACCTGCGTGGTTGTCGTGGCCTATGGTCAGATCTTGCCGCAGGAGGTAATCCGGCTAGCTCCAGTCGCCTTGAACGTCCACTTCAGCTTACTTCCTCAGTTACGAGGGCCAGCGCCGGTGCAGCGTGCCCTGGCCTGGGGCTTTGCCACGACAGGCGTCACCATCCAGCATATTGCTCAGCAACTCGACGCGGGAGACATTGTGGCCCAGGCAGTAGTGCCGATATGGGAGACTGATGATGCACCAAGGCTTCTGGAGCGCTGCATAAGAGTTGGAGTGCGGCTGCTGCGCGACGTTTTGGGTCGGATTCGGCGCGGCGAGGGACTTTGCTGGACTGCCCAATCGCACGGCCTCGCCACGTGGGCGCCGAAATGGCAGGCCGAGGATGCTTGGGCTGTCTTCGATGGGCCGGCTGCGCGGATTGTTTGTCAGGCTCGCGCCGGCGGCTTTGGCACCGGTGCCCCTTGCCTGGTTTTGGGCAAGTGGTTTAAAATCTGGGCTGCTGAGGAGCTGTGGGGTGTCGGGCGGACCGATAGCCAACCGGGCGCAATTATCCAATTGTTGCGGGGTGGGCCTGTGGTGGCGACCGGGGCTGGGGGGCTGGTAGTCCAGCAGGGACAGGTCGAGGGCCGCAAGCGTCTCAGCGGAGAAGAGCTGGTGCGGGGCCAGGTTCTGCGGCGCGGCGACATGCTGTTACGTTGCACCTAAGACGGTGACAGCGGAGGCTAGGATGGAACCGCAGATGGACGAGAAGCTGCGGTTGGCTGACGAGCACCGTATCAACGGCCGATACGATGAAGCTCAGCCCCTGTACGAAGCGCTGATAGCTGAGGATCCGGGCCTCGCAAAGGCCCACTGGGGGCTTGCCCACGTTCTCATGAACATCGGCGAATTCGAGAGGGCTCTTGACCATTTTCACAGATGTTGCGAACTTGAGCCCTCGAATCAGCGCTTCCTGTACGACTGCGCAATGATGCAGACCATGCTCTCGATGTTCGACGAGGCCAAGGCGCTCTTCGAGCGGGTCATCAGCCTGGACCCCAACTCGCCGCTTGCTGACGAGGCGCGCAAGCAGCTAGCTTATTACTGAGAGTTGAGCTTGAGCTGAGCTATCTCGCCGACGGGGCCTGCTGCGCGACGCGCGGCAGGCGTTGGCTTTTGTGGGACGGACTCGTAGATGGACGAAGACCGTCAGACAAGCTGCAAAGTCACCTTCCTGCCGGATGGGCAGTCCGCCACGGTGCCATGTGGCGTAACCGTAGCCGAGGCAGCCGCTCGTGTCGGAGTTTTCCTGTCAATGCCCTGCGGTGGCCGTGGCGTTTGCGGCAAGTGCCGGGTGCGAGTGGCTGAAGGTTCCGTATCTGAGCCGACGGAGGCCGAGCTCGCCCTGTTGGAAGCTCGGTTGTTGTCCGATGGTGTGCGTCTGGCATGTCAGGCGCGCATAACTGGTGGGGCCGTCGTCGAGGTGCCTCAGGAGAGCCGCGCCCTGGAGCGGAAGGAGATTAGCCTGCTGCAGTTTGTGGCCCATGAGCTGGCGCCAAATGTCAGTCAGTGCGTAGTAGAGGTCGCCGATGCGCATCTGGAGCACCAGGTGAGCGACCTATCACGGTTGAGAGCCGCCACTGCGTCCATTTGGCACATGCCGGCCACCCTTGCAGCCCTGCGGGCTATACCGTCGGCCGTGCGTTCTCCGGGCAGGCAAGTGCACATAGCTGCCGTCAATGGTCGGATTGTCTCGGTGTCACCAGCGGGCGAGGGCGACGGCATCTTCGGCGCCGCCGTGGACATCGGTACCACCACAGTCGTTGCCTACCTGTTCGACCTCAGCAACGGCCAGTACCTGGGCTCGGCCACGAGCTACAATCCGCAGGCTCAGCACGGTGCCGATGTGGTCTCCCGCATTCAGTATGCTATGACAGAGCCTGGCGGGCTGGATGACTTGCACCGGGACGTCGTAGGCGTAGTCAACGAGCTGATAGAGCGGGCTGCCCAGCAGGCACGAGTTCAATTGCGGCACATCTACGAGCTGACAGTGGTTGGCAACACTTGCATGCAGCATCTTTTCCTGCGCCTCGACCCCGGCCATCTGGGAACCAGTCCCTACGTGCCCGTGTTAAGTGAAGCCGTGGACGTCGAGGCGCGGGACCTGGGCCTTGCGGTTAATCCATCGGCCAATGTCCACGTGTTACCGCCTATTGCCGGTTTTGTCGGCGCGGACACTGTTGCCGTCATTCTCGCGACAGAGTTAACCAGCCGCCCTCATCCCACCCTAGCCATTGACATCGGCACCAACGGTGAGGTCGCTTTGTGGAGCGGTGAAGAGTTACTGGTCGCTTCCTGCGCAGCGGGTCCTGCCTTTGAGGGCGCGCAGATACGTTATGGCATGCGCGCTGGCCCGGGCGCCATCGAACGCGTCGAAACTAGGGACGGCGACCTGGTAGTTCACACCATCGGCGACTTGCCCGCGGTGGGCATTTGTGGTTCAGGTCTCTTCGATGCGACGGCGGTGCTCCTGGAGCTTGGCTTGCTCGACACTTCTGGACGGCTTGCTGCTGCGACCGGTCCTGGGCCGGCATTCTCTCGACTACTCGGCGATGGCGCCGACAGAGCGGTTATTCTTGCTCACCCTGGTGAGACCGCCGACCACGTGCCAATCGTTCTCACTCAGCGTGACATCCGGCAAGTGCAACTTGCTAAGGGAGCCATCCGCGCCGCCGTTGAGTTACTGTTAGAGAGAGTTGGTCTTGCCGCCAGAGACCTCGGTGAGGTACTTCTGGCAGGTGCTTTTGGCAACTATGTGAATCCGCGGAGCACCTTGCGCATCGGGCTTTTGCCGCCGGCTGTGCCCGTCGAGAGCGTTCACGGTGTGGGTAATGCCGCTGGTGCTGGCGCGGCCCTTGCGCTGGTCAGCCTTCCGCATCGTAGGCGGGCTGCGGAGCTGGCACGTGTGGCAAAGCACATCGAGCTTTTCACAAGCCCTGAGTTTCAAGAGGTCTTTGCAGAGGCGATGCTTTTCCGGTAATATTCCGCCCTGGCGTCCGCGGAAGGATGCCCTTTGCAAAGCTGGTATTCTTTTCGCAGGGCACTCCGCCCTGATAGCCCTGGAGGGAGGACCGGGCCGGAGGATGCGGAAAATGTTCATGCCCCTCCAGGGGTTGTTGGGGTGGAGCAGGAGGGTCGCGTTACGGCGACCGCAAAGCTATGACGGGAGGCTTGTCTAGAATGGCAGATCTTAAGGCCTTGGCCGAGGCGATCATCAGCGGCAACCAGCAGGAAGCTGTGCGGCTCACTCAGGAAGCGCTCGATGAGAACGTGCCGGCCGACGCGATCCTCAACGATGGACTCGTCGCAGGCATGTCCGTAGTCGGCGCGAAGTTCAAGGCTAACGAGTTCTACGTTCCCGAGGTCCTGATCGCAGCGCGAGCCATGAAGTCGGCCATGGAGCTGTTGCGGCCCGTTCTGGCGGAGACGGGTGTGGAGCCTAAGGGGACCGTGGTAATCGGCACCGTCCGCGGCGACCTGCACGACATCGGCAAGAACCTCGTTGCTATGATGCTTGAGGGCGCCGGCTACAGGGTTGTTGACCTTGGCGTGGACGTGAAGCCTGAGAAGTTCGTTGAAGCAGTTCAGCAGGAGAAGGCTCAAGTGGTGGCTTTGTCGGCTTTGCTCACGACCACCATGCCCGCGATGAAGGACACCATTGAGGCCCTCAAGCAGGCAGGCGTGCGCGACCAGGTTGGCGTAATGATTGGCGGCGCGCCCGTGACCCAGGAGTACGCCGATGAGATCGGTGCGGATGGTTACGGGCCTGATGCCGCCAGCGCCGTGGACGTCGCCAACGCACTCACCAGCAAGTGAGTTGTGTGCCGCCGGGCCTGAGCCATAGATGCCGCCGGGAGCAGGCAACTGCTCCCGGCGG